>JALRDI010000222.1 GCA_023257035.1 Ilumatobacteraceae bacterium
GAACCAGGGCGAGGACCGTCATCCCAGCCGCCATAAACAACAACGCAATCGTCACCATCGGATGCGCGCCTAGGGCATCAGGTAGACGGGCGCCGATCAAACGCAAGAACAACGAGATCGAGCTGTAGGCGAGGAATAAACCTCCGGCACTCGACAGTCCGACCGAACGTGCGTGGTCTGGGATAAACGCCCCAAATGCCGCAAACGAGGCCAGTGTGCACATCAGCACGAGGCCCGGCGCAACTGCAGCTCGATGAAAGAGCGAAGCTTTCGAGTCTGAACGGGGTGCTTTGCGGTCGACCCTCACAGGAATAAGCCGAGACGTCAGCGCTGAAGCGACCGCAAACAGTGACGCCACCGCAAAGAGCAAGCGATAGCGGTCATCAGCAAGCACCCATTCACCGAGCACGGGACCGAGGCCAATGCCGGTGTACACCGCTACCGACAAATAACTTGCGCCTTCTGCTCGCCGGCCCTCCGGCGAAAGGTCTGCGATCAACGTTGCTGCAGCAACAAAAATCGCCGCCTCACCTAAACCCGTCATCACTCGGAAGGCCAGGAAGACCGGAAGGTTCGGCGCAAAGCCGGCCAACACTCCTGCGCCAGCGGTGATCAATGCGCCAGTTGTCATCAACGCTCGTCGTCCGTACCGGTCGCTCAGTCGACCTACAAATGGGCGTACTGCAATCGCCGCAATGGCAAACGCCGCAATCGCAACTCCGATACCGATCTCGCCACCGTTGAGTTCAAACTCAACAAAGCGAGGAATCGCAACGATTGCCATTCCCACGTAAAGGAAGAACAACAGCATGGATGCCGTCACCGCAACAAACGGCAACGTGACGAGACGCGTTGATGCGGAAGTATTCTCAGCGACGCCTGCCGCTGATCGATTCATCGTCGCCTACTCAGGGCGGGGTTCTTTTGGCAAGCCAAGCACGCGTTCACCAACGATGTTTCGCTGAATTTGGCTCGTTCCTCCCCAGATCGTCTCCGATCGAGAGAAGAAGAATGACGACATCATTGCGCTCACCGGGTACCCGTCGCGTCGACGGTCGCGAAGCGCTCCTGGCCATGAACCACTCTCTGGCCCAGAATCGATCAGCATCGATTCGGCGCCGAAAATATCGAGCGCAAGTTCCATCGCTGCTTTGTGCATTTCGGACCAAAACATCTTGTTCGTTGCACCAAGCGCAATCGTGCCCATGTCTTTGCTCTTATTGAGAGTGCTCGTGAGGTTACGAAGTCCGTTGACGCGAAGAATCTGGACCTTCGTGTAGTACTCCATCAGCCGCTGACGGATCAGCGGATCGTTGATGCGGCCATTTTCGGTTGCGACCTTGGCAAGGATTCGGTACTCCTCTTCGAACCGGCGATAACCGGTGGTTGCGGACTGACCTCTCTCAAATGCGAGGGTCGAGTTCGCGACCTTCCACCCGTTGTTGATTCCGCCGACAACGTTGTCAGCCGGGCAGCGAGCATCGGTAAAGAACACCTCGCAGAATTCGGCGGTGCCGTCGGGCTGGGTGATTCCACGAACTTCGATGCCGGGCTGACGCATAGGCACGAGCAGATACGAAATTCCTGCATGCTTCGGCGACTCTGCGTCGGTGCGAGTGAGCAAGAAGCAGTAGTCAGCATGATGACCTTGAGTGGTCCACACTTTCTGGCCGTTGATCACCCATTCGTTGCCGTCGAGGACTGCTGTTGTCTTCAAGCTGGCAAGGTCTGACCCGGAGTTCGGCTCTGAGAAGCCCTGGCACCAACGGATTTCGCCCTTCAGAATTCCTGGAAGGAACTGCTGCTTCTGCTCTTCGGTTCCCCACTGCAACAAGGTCGGGCCGACGAGGGTGTCGCCGAAGAAGTCGCCACGCATCGGGGCTCGCGCACGGGCAAATTCTTCTGCCAAGACAACCCCTTGCATCGTGGTGAGGCCCTTACCGCCGTACTCGGTTGGCCATGTTGCACAAATCCATCCACCTTCGAAGAGCTTCTTCGGCCATTCGCGGTTGAACTCGGCCTTTTCCTCTTCGTTCATTACGAACCCTGGCTCGAACCACCCTTCAGGCAGGTTGTCTTTTAGCCATCCACTGATCTCGACGCGGAAATCTTCGGCTTCTTGGGGGTATGTCAAATCCATAGACGTATTCTGCCGTGCTTCTTCGCAGACTTGGCAACCGACCTCGAAACACACCGTTCATTTTTCTCCAACATTCGCGTCACGATCGTGGGTGAGCATAAGAAGATGAGTTCTGCAACCAGCGTGCTGTCACCCCAAGAACATGCCGTGTATTCCGTCCTCGAGACCCACAAAGGACGTGTGGTGAGCCGCTACAACCTCATTCGTGAGGCGCAACTCACCGAACTCAGCGATCGTCGATGTGATGCCCTCATCTCTGCAATACGTGGGCATCTCGGGTCTGAGCGCATCGTGACTGTTCGCCGTCGCGGGTGGATGCTGACCGACTGAACAAACTGGTCACGAACTCGAAACAATTCGGCGACACTCGAGAAAACTTCCCCC
>JALRDI010000262.1 GCA_023257035.1 Ilumatobacteraceae bacterium
TCGACCCCGCCAGTTTCGCGTCTACTACAAGTTGCTCATGACGTGGAATGCTTCAGCAGCTTGCATCCCAAATGGTTGGCCAATATCGGCAAGGCGTGTTGTCAGGCGGGATCGAAATTCGACCAGCCCCTCCTCATCAACTGCTTTCATCGTCGATTCGAATTGGCTCTCGTGTGCCTCGAGAGCATGCAATTTGGTCGTCAACGATGAGGTGACATCTTCCACGTGGTTGACCTCATCTGCTTCCCATAGCAAGAGGTGTTGCGGTCGGTGGGGTTCCAGTCCGTGCTCCCGATGAAAATGTGGGTCTCGAGCGGCAACGATTGCATCGCAAACGAGTCGTCCAGTTTCCCGATGATCAGGATGAAGCCGGTAACGCTTCCACGGATCGTGTGATAACACGACGTCTGGCTTGACCGTTCGAATGATGCGCGCAACATTCGAACGTCCCTCGACATCGGCAACAAGTTCTCCATCGACTCGTCCGAGCCAGTGCACATGATCGCTGCCGTTGCCACCAAGGCGGATATGTGCATCGACCTGCTCGTTTCGGCGACGCTCAACAAGGGCCTGCGTGTCGGCGCTTGCGTCCCAAGTTCCTTTCGATCCGTCGGTCATCACAAAGTGATGGATTTCGCAGCCGAGCTTCGCCCATTTTGCGAGAGTCCCTCCGCATCCAAATTCAACGTCGTCAGGATGAGCCCCGATTGCAAGCGCGACCTTTGGGGCCTCGAGATTGATCGTCAGATCTGTCTGATGCTGCGAAATCGGTGGCTGACCGGGGTCATTGGCGTTCATGGTGATTGTTCCTTCGTGGCGACAGTGGCGAGCGGGTGGGAGAGATCGAGCGGTGTATCGAGGTCGAGGCCTAATTCGTGATGATGCACAACGCGAAGCGGAATCCTGTTTGCGCGTGCAACAGCGTTTGCTTCGTCAAGATGAGGTTGAAACGAGTTTTTCCCGTATCCGAATGTGAAGTCGACGTCGACTGGTAGCGAAAGGATGTTCGTGCCGTCACGCTGGTGATCAGGAACGATCGTGATCCCGGGAAACTCACAAATTGTTGGTAAGGCGCGTGGCTGCGGCACGTCGGAATGAACGATGACAAGTTGAGTCTTGTTCTGGTTCTGTGCCCAAATGCGGGCTGCCTCGGCAGCATTGTTGAGGCCCGGGGTTTCGGGGCACAAGATGTCGACGTTGCGTTCCTCTGCCCAACCTTCTACTTCCGCATCATTCGTTACGACTACGACGTGAAATGACGTGAGGGTGGCGAGCAAGTTGTCAGACATGCGTCGAGCAAGCGCACCGCGCTCTTGCGTAGTCAATGTCGACGAGAGTCGTTCCTTTCCGCCAGCAAATGAACGAATTGGCACGGCAATAGCGACTGCGTGCTCCGTTATTTGCTTCGACATACTCACAGCGTAAGGCGAGTTGGACGGTGTACGCCTGCTGAAGAACCTGTTGACTAGAGGGGTGGACCCTCTCCGACAGTTTCTTGCGAACCCTGTAACTCTCGGTGTTGCCGGCATGCCATGGTGGGCTCAAATCTCGTCTGACGGGACCATCACCACCTCCGATGACGAGCGAAGTCTTGGCTTTCACGTCGCAGCTGAAGATCGTTGGCACCACGGGTCGCAGGAATCAGGTGTGAGGCAGACCCGTCGCGATGGAGTGCCGGTCGTTGAGACTCGAATGAGGGTTCCGAACGGTGACATTGTGCAGACAGTTTTTGCAACGGCGCATCGCGGTGGAATGGTGATCATCGATTTCTACAACGACTCCCCACTTCCAGTCGCAATTGGAATTGACCGCGGAGATGTCATCATCGAATCTGTAGCGGCGGTCGGCTCTGTCGCCGGTGTCGACCTTGGTTCAGAAGCGGTCTCAATTTCGCTCGGCCATCATGCAAACACCCGTGTGGCACTCGTTCCATTTGGCATGTCAGCAGACCCTTCTTGGTTCGATGGCGCTCCAACCGCAGACAGTGTGGTTGCAGGCTGGAAATCCATCGTCGATCGCGCTGGTCGGATGGATCTTCCACCAGGTGTTTCTGGCTCGTCAGTAGCGGATGCCATCGTTGCGGCGCGTTGTGCGTGGCTGCTCGGTGAGCTCGTTGATCCAACCGATGATCCTGTGAGCGCGCTGCTCGAGTGGGACCAACTGTGTCGGATGGGGGAGCGCGCAGAATTACTGGTTGATGATGTCGCCCATGCAGTTGAGACCGTCGCTCGCAAGAAGTTGCCGGGGGCAGCGATGGCCTTTGATGCAGCGGAGCGAATTCTTCGAGCAGCAAATGAGTCACGTGCGGCTGGAGACGTCCGCGAGATCAGCGATCGTTTGGCCGAAAGAATTGCGGTGCGGAGTGATTCCCTTGCCACTGCTGTGCGGACATTCGAAGAGCGTCTCGCCGCTCCGAAGGGCTCGACCGCTGTCATTCTTGCTGAAGGGCTGCCCGCTGATTGGTCCCTGCAGCCGATCGAGGTATTTCACCTGCCTGCGTCAGCAACCGCAACGGTTTCCTACGCCATGAGATGGCACGGTCTCCGTCCTGCGATTGTGTGGGAGGTCGAAGGTGGAGTCGTTGCGCTGCGCTCGCCCGAACTCGATCCGAATTGGGAATCAAGTGAAGCAAAGGGTGAGACCTTGCTCGCTCACACCGCTGAAGCGGTCGAGACCTAATATCAGAGCATGAGCACTCCAAACAGTCTCAGTGCGCTTCGACTCACTGAATGGACGTCGTGTGGCGGCTGTGCAGCGAAATGGGGTGCCTCGCTGTTATCTGATCTTGTGTCAGATCTTCCGCAATCGACTGACCCATCTCTCGTTGTGGGACTCGCCCCGTTCGACGATGCGGCGGTGTACAGGGTGAGCGATGACGTTGCGATGGTCTCCACGACTGATTTCTTTCCCCCGCTTGTTGACGATCCAGGCGATTTTGGCGCAATCGCAGCAGCTAACGCCTGTAGCGATGTCTTTGCAATGGGTGCGTCTGTCGTGATGGCAATCAACGTCGCCGCCTTTCCCGAAGACTTTCCTCGAGAGGCGATTGCAGCCATTTTTGCGGCTGGAGCAGCCGTCGTCGCCGAGGCAGGCGGCACCGTTGCCGGCGGTCACACGATCAGGAACCCTGAACCCATCTATGGGCTCGCCGTGCAAGGTGTTGTGCATCCCGATCGGGTGCTTCGAAAGTCAGGAGCCAAACCTGGCGATGTGGTCGTGCTGTCGAAACCCCTCGGGACCGGGCTCTCACTCGCTGCTGCATCCCGCGACGAGCAGTCTGCAGCAATCTCGGGGATGAAGACCGTGAATCGTCAGGCCTCAGAACTTCTTGTTGCTGCAGGGCAATCTGTTCACGCGGTGACCGATGTGACCGGTTATGGACTTGCTGGTCACGGTTGGGAAGTGGCCCAACGATCCGGGGTGCGGCTTGTCATTCAGACGAGTGAGATTGAGATGTATCCGGGTGTGCTCCGAGTCGCGGCGGAAGGGGCTCGAACGGGTGGCGACCCTCGCAATCGCGAGTATGTCGAAGGCCACATTGAAATAACGGCTGACGATGCCCGTGCCGCTGTCTGTTTCGATCCACAGACTTCAGGTGGCCTTCTTGCATCTGTTGAGCCTGACCTTGCAGACGATTTGCTGAATCATGGATTCTGGCGAGTTGGTGAAATCGAAGCCGGTGCACCCGGCATCGTGCTTGCATGAGTGCGCAGGGCTCTTCTCGTGGGCCCGGCCTCCATCTTGAACGGCCGTTCCTCGACGGCGGACTTGTCGTTGCGGGAGTCGACGAAGTCGGTAAGGGATCATGGGCTGGGCCGTTAGTCGTTGGCGTCGCAGTTCTTGGTGATGAGGCAGTATCAGGCGAGTTGCCCGATGGAATGCGTGATTCAAAAGCCCTCACCGAGCGAACTCGTGAACGGGTGTTTGACGGTATTGCTGATGCCTGTTCACATTGGTCGACCGGGTGGGCTTCGGCCCGCGAGTGCGATGAACTCGGTATGTCAGAGGCGCAGCGTTTGGCCTGCAGCCGTGCGTTCGATGCGTTGGGAGTGGCCGTTGACGTTGCGATCGTTGATGGACGCTGGGACTTTGTCTCTCCTGTAGTGGGAGAGGTGGTGATGCAAGTAAAAGCTGATCGAGAGTGTGCGAGCGTTGCTGCTGCATCAGTGC
>JALRDI010000013.1 GCA_023257035.1 Ilumatobacteraceae bacterium
ACACTCCGAGGCGCAGAGTTCGCTCGCGATATCGAGCAGCACGCCGCGGCGCCCATCGATAATCCGGTGATGCGACGCCGGCGTGAACGCAGCGAACAGCGCTCAAAATCGATCCTGAATCTCGATCCGCCCGATCACACTCGGCTTCGAAAACTTGTCACTCAGGCGTTCACACCAAAAGCAGTTGATCGACTTCGCCACACCACCGAGCAGATGGTCGATGATGTTCTCGACCGCGCTGCGGCACGTGGAGGAATGGAAGTAATCGACGAACTCGCGTTTCCTGTTCCATTTCAGGTCATCTCCGCAATGCTCGACATGCCTACAGGCCGTGCAGATGAACTCCGAGATTGGAGCCAAATCCTCACCGCAACTCTTGAGCCAACAACCACGCTCGATGATCTCGACCGAGCTGACGAGGCGATCAACCAACTCATCCCCTATCTCTTCGAGATCATTGAACAACGCCGATCCAACCTCGGCGATGACGTCGTGTCGGCCCTACTTAACGCAGAATCCGAAGGGGACCGACTCGACATGGCAGAACTGATGTCATTCGTTGTCCTGCTGTACGTCGCTGGCCACGAAACCACCGTCAACTTGATTGGCAATGGCTTACTAGCGCTCTTAGAGCACCCTGATCAACTCGAGAGGTGGCGGAACGACCCGTCTCTCGATGCGTCAGCAATTGACGAGTTACTGCGCTTTAACGGTCCGGTTCAAAACACTGTTCGAGTGCCGCTAGAACCTGTTACCTACATCGGTCTTGATGGCGAACCGGTCGTAGTTGAACCGGGCCATATCGTGACGACGTGCCTTGGCGCCGCGAACCGAGACCCTGACCTATTTGACAATCCAAACGAACTTCGACTCGACCGGCCGAATGCGCAACGCCATCTCGCGTTTGCTTCAGGTATCCACTATTGCCTTGGGGCATCGCTCGCACGCATGGAAGCGACAGTTGCGTTGACTCGCCTCATTCGCCGTTTCGACCATATTTCACTCGTCGGCGAGCCGACATGGCGCGATCGATACACCATTCGGGGCGTCGATCACCTCGAGGTCGAATTCAGCTAACCGTCTACGGGTTTTGTAGGAGGTCAATCAGGGAACTTGTGTCCCAACGGCCTCCACCTCGCTGATCGACCTGGCGATAGAACTGCTCGACGAGCGACGTCACTGGGAGTCTGGCTCCGTTACGCGAGGCCTCATCGAGGCAGATCGAAAGGTCTTTGAGCATCCACTCAACAGCAAAGCCGAAGTCGAATTCGCCCTCTCCCATCGTGGACGCACGGTTATCCATCTGCCAGCTTTGTGCGGCACCTTGGCCAATGACCTCGACGACTTCATCTACTTCAAGCCCGGCCCGCTGGGCAAACGCAACACCTTCCGCGAGCCCCTGCAATACGCCAGCGATGCAGATTTGATTCACCATCTTGGTGAGCTGACCGGATCCGACAGGACCCATCCTCCGACAACGCTTTGCATACGCCTCCATAGCTGTCTCAGCCTGCTCATAGATGTCAGGGTCATCAGAGCCGCACATCACTGTCAGGGCGCCGTTTTCAGCCCCGGCCTGACCACCAGACACCGGCGCGTCGACAAACCCAACCCCTGCCTCAGCACAGCGCGCCGCAAGTTCGCGAGCCAACCCGGCTGAAGCAGTGGTGTGATCAACGAGAATGCTGCCTGGTTCCATCGCCGACAAGCAGCCGGATTCACCGAGCACAACCTCGCGAACGTCGTCGTCATTGCCAACACATACAAAGACGATCGAGGCACCCTCGGCAGCTTCTGCAGGAGTTGGAGCCGCACGATTACCATGAAGGGCAACCCAGGCAAGCGCCTTTGCTGCCGTCCTGTTGTAAACCGTGACAGGGTGACCTTGTTTCGCAAGGTGACGAGC
>JALRDI010000107.1 GCA_023257035.1 Ilumatobacteraceae bacterium
GGCGAAGGTCTTGGCAATAAGTTCTTAGCCAACATCCGCCAGTGCGACGCCATTGTTCACGTCGTCCGAGCCTTCGAGAACGACGATATTTTGCGCCACGACAACGGCCAAGTCGATCCGAAAGCCGATCTCGATCGACGACTCATTCCGGGACGCGACATCGCGCAAGTGCTCGACATGGTGCGTGATCATGCGAGTCGCCGTCGCACCGCATAACAGGTTTTAGTTCTCGCCGCGCAAACTCCACTCGGCGCCGTCGGCAGTGTCTTTAACGTTGATCTCTGCGGCGTCAAGGCGGTCTCGAATGAGATCTGAAAGATCAAATCGCTTCTCACTTCTTGCCAGAGCTCGGATTTCGAGCAGCGCTTCAACGAGAGGCGCTCGAACGAGAGTTGGGTCATCGAGACCTTTTACGGCTGCATCGCCAAGACGGGTGATCATCGATCGCAGCGTTGATCGTGCCCGGTCTGCATCGTCGCTTTGAAGCGTGTCAGCCGACCATGCAGCTATTGCTTCTTCAAGTGCGAGCACTGCTCGCAATGCCTGGTCGGCATCGGCGTTTGTCATCGCTTCGTTGAAGTCGCTGAGACAGCGATCGGTTGTGGCCCCGAGCGAGGTTTCCACTGGCTCATCGTGAGTAGTGGTCTCTGCTGTCGTTGCAGGGGCAGAGCGCCCAGCGGCCGATGTCGTTGCGTCGCCTTCAGGGTTGACGAGGAATGCAAGATCCAAGGTTGTGCCAGCAGCAAACGTTCGCGACTCTCCATCTATACGGACTGTCAGCATGCCGTTCCCCACGACTTCAGCAGAGCCTTCATCAAGATTCAACACGACGCCGGTGTGCTCATCGACTCCCAAGACGTAATGGTCGGTCGGCAGTTCTTGTTCCATAACTCGCAGGCGTCGTTCACCGAGGTAACAGAACCGCGTGTCGTGGTGCCCACCTTCAGCGTTGTCGTAATGAGGGATGACTGCAGCGTTGATGCCGATATGGCCGAGCACGTTGAGGCCCTCGAGCCAGTACGGGTCATGACCACATTTATAAATCTCGTAGACCGGAACTGTGCGTGCACCAATGGTGAGAGCTGCCGCTGAAGCGAAGACGACGATTCCGCCGTGATCAAGTTTGTCGGAAATGATCGAAGGCACATCGGTATGGGCCCACTCTCGGAGAGCGTAGGTCGGTGATCCTGGGCCGGCGAAGAGGTAGTCGCTCGTTCGGAGCAGTTCAAGCCCGCGTTCACGAGTCACCGGGTCTGCCGCGTGTAGCGATGTCAAACCACCAACTTGAAGATTGACGTCGACAGATTCAGAGAAGTAATGGACGGCCCGCTCAGCGAGTTCGGAAGCATTCTCTTGAAATCCATATGGAGTGTCGAGCAGGGCAGCATTGACCATCGAACGAACGGTTGCAGGGCCGTCAGCAAGTGACGCTGCGAGTCGGCGATGGGTGCTCACCATCGTCGGAGCAGTTTCGCCTGACCCCATCAAGGTGAGGATTCGAGGTGGAGTGGGGCGGTTGGTGGTCACGAGTCCAGTTTGCCCGGATGGCACAGGTTCAGGGAAGCCGACCTCAAAAGACCATCGCATCACCAGCAAATCGCCAGCAGGAAATAATCGAACACCTGTTCGATACAGTGGTTCCCGATGTCTATTGCTCTTGAGTCCTCACATCTTCGTCCTGCCGCATCGCTGGCGAAAACTGACAGCGCATTACCGCTGTCAGAGGCGTTCGCAGAGATACTGCCTAGCGGGCTCTTGCGCGGGCAAGTAGTGGCCTGCCAAGGGCCGGCTGCATATTCGGTCGCGCTCGGATTGGTATCAAGAGCGATTTCGGTGGGGTCATGGCTGGCGATGGTCGATCTCGAACAGGTTTCTCCAGAGGCGCTTGTCGAATTTGATATTCCGTTACACCGGGTCGTTGGCGTGTCAACTGGTGATGACCCCGCAAATGTGTTGTCGGCTGTATTCGACGGGTTCGACATCGTCATCATCCCTGCTTTTCGTTATCGCGGGGCACTCGCGCGTCGAATTGCACAACGCATCCGAGCGAAGGGCGTCACTGTTGTCGTGATTGACGACACCAACGAAATACGGGCAGGCGACACAGCATCTCTTGGCGATATCACGCTCGTCGGCTCTGACATTCGTTGGGAAGGCATTGGCTGGGGAACGGGTCGTCTTCTTGCTCGACATCTCACTGTCTCGGCAATGGGCCGCCGTTCTCCACGGCCACTCCGATCAGAGATGCAGTTGCCCCCTGATAGCGGTACTGACTTGAAGTGGTTTCAAGATGATGAAACCGACGGCGTCGATGAACTGACTGATGTCGCTGCTGAGAGCGAGGAACTCCGATGGCGGCTTCGGGCAGTGTGAGTTCGTCTGTGCCACGGGTGCTCACACTGTGGTGTCCGGAATGGCCAGCACATGCAGTTCCGTCACCTGAAGGGCCGCTCATTGTTCTTGACCAGCACCGTGTGGTCGCTGCTTGTGCCGATGCTCGTGAAGCCGGAGTTCGTACAGGCGACCGACGACGGGCAGCGTTACGTGCCTGCCCGAATGCGACGGTTGTTCCACGTGACTACTTAGCTGAAGTGCAGGCGTTTGAACGTGTGGTGTCATCGGTGGCTGAGATCATTCCGCTTGTTGAGTTGCTAGAACCAGGAAGCCTGTGCTTTGACATGCGTGGCCCAGCTCGGTACTTCGGCGGAGAAGATTCTGTTGTTGAGCACGTGCGATCTGTCGTTGAGAGGCAATTAGGGGCAGACATTTCAATCGGCATCGGGGTGGCAGATGGTCGTGCTGCATCGGCGATAGCCGCCCGTCGTTCGGGGGTCTCTCTTCGGCCGGTCATTGTTGAACCGGGTCGAACTGCTGCGGCATTTATCACCATGAATTTGCGATGGCTTCATGCCATTGGTGAGATGTCGATTGAACTTGTTGAGTTGCTCGATCGGCTTGGCATTCGGACAGTTGGTGACCTTGCTGCTCTTAGCGAGCGAGATGTGCTTGCTCGTTTTGGTTTACCAGGGGTGCGGGCGTATCGAGTTGCAACTGGTACCGATGAACGCCCGCTTTCATCGGTGGCTCCGTCGCAATTGCCAGAACGAGAGCGTCGTTTTGACGAACCGGTTCTCTCCGTTACCCCGGTCGTATTTTCTGCTCGTGAACTTGCGTCAGCGCTTGTACAAGAGCTTGCAATTGACGGCCTGGTGTGCACCCGGATGACGGTGGCCGCTGAAACAGAACATTCCGAGCGAACCGAGCGGCATTGGTATCGATCAGAAGGGTTTACGGCTGCTGCCATTGTCGATCGTGTGCGTTGGCAGCTCGATGCATGGATTAACGAACCATCTGCTGTGAGTGCGGGGGTCATCGTTCTTCGTATTTCGGTCACCGCGGTACGACCTGATGACGGTGTTCAAGAGGGATTTTGGGGTGGTGCAAGCGAAGCTGATGGTCGTGCCAATCGAGCGGTTGCTCGATTGGTGACGCTGTGCGGCCCAGAAGGTGTTCGGGTTCCGCTGCCGATTGGTGGTCGCCTCCCAGAAGATCGTTACGGGTGGGTTTCGACAGCAGTTGTTGATCGTGATCATCATGTTGATGCGCTTGCTCCATGGCCCGGTTCGGTTGTCCGGCCAGCTCCGGTCATCGTGCCAACACATGAAGTTTCAATCGAAGTCTTGAATGATCGTGGTGAGTCGGTTGGTGTAAGTGGTCGGGGTGAGATGACCTCAGAGCCTGTATCTGTAGTGATTGGTGGCCGATCACGCCGTGTAGTGGCATGGGCTGGTCCGTGGCCACTCATCGAACGTTGGTGGGATGAACGTCGTCGCCGTCGGCTGGCTCGGCTCCAAGTAGTGCTCGAAGATGGCAGCGCGCACCTGCTTGCTGTTGAGCACCAACGGTGGCATCTCATGGGGACCCACGGCTGATGGGCAGTACGGTACGTGAGATGTCAGAAGCGCTCATCAATCAGGTGTTGGCGGCGGTGAACACCCACATTGCAGCTGATGCTGATGAAGAGCAATCAATCGCAACGCTGATTGCAGAGGTCGAACGACTTCGCGCTGCCGGTGCTGATCCATTCAGTGAAGATGATGACCTCGTTCACATCACCGGCTCAGCCATTGTGGTGGGAAGCCGCGGCACTGTTCTGCTTGAACATAAGCGCCTCGGTATGTGGCTTCAGCCGGGAGGGCACGTCGACCTAGGTGAGTCTCCCTGGGATGCAGCGCTTCGTGAGGCCCGTGAAGAAACAGGTCTGAATGTGCGATTTACCGAGCAGCCTCCCCGGCTTGTTCATGTCGATGTTCATCAAGGAGGACGAGGGCATACCCATCTCGATCTCCGGTATTTACTCGATGGGGGAGATGCTGATCCCGCCCCTCCACCCGATGAAAGTCAGCAAGTTGAATGGCTCGATTGGCCTGTAGCAGTTGAGCGCGCCGGTGACGAACGACTTGCTGCACTGCTCGCTCGTCTTGGGCGGGAGTTCTCTCACGAGGAGTAATACGCCACTTGCAAGTATCGAACACATGTTCGATACTTGGTGTTGTGGGATTCACGAACCCTCAGTGGACATGGAACGAACTTGAAGCCCGTCTATCGGGTCGAGTGCCGCAACGAGGTCGTGATGGGCGCGCCCCTGGAAGCCCTGCATGGAATGCGGGTGGTGATGCTCCGGCGTGGAGTCGTCAACGTCAGCCTTTTGAAGCACCAACTGATCAGGCGGCGCCGAGAGGTATTCGAATTCCTTATGCCGAGTTGCATGCGCGATCTCATTTTTCGTTTTTAGAAGGTGCAAGCCATCCTGAGGCACTTGCTGTTGAAGCAGCTCGTCTCGGGCTTGATGCTCTCGGGTTATGCGATCGTGATGGGCTGTACGGGATTATTCGTTTTGCTGAAGCAGCACGATCCCTGCACCTTCCAACGGTCATCGGTACAGAACTCACATTGTCGAGAGATACGAGCCGTGGGCAGGGGAACCGCATCGTTGTTCTTGCTGACGGCCCATCGGGTTACAGCGGCCTTTCGCGGGCACTTTCGCTTGGGCTTCTTGCTGGTTCAAAAGGCGCCCCACGCCACGATCTCAATGTTGTGGCAGAACATGTCAAAGGCCGGTCATGGGTACTGACCGGAGATGGCACGGGTGTCGTCCCTGCAACGTTGTGCGCTCAAGGCCCCCGGGCAGCGCGTCGTGAACTTGATCGTCTTATCGATCTCTTCGGCCGAGATCGTGTTCTTGTTGAACTGTGGGATCACGGTGACCCGCTTGACCACCATCGCAACGATGCAATGGTTGACATTGCACACCGGTCGGGAGTTGAGTGCGTCGCTGCGAATGCGGTGACTCATGCGACAACCGCTGATGCTGACCTCGCAATGGCGGTAGCGGCTATTGGTAAGCGTTCAGGTTTACATGGTGTTGAGGAACAACTCTTCGCTCACGGTGCTGCGTATCTGAGGTCTGGTGTTGAGCAGGCTCGACGGTTTCAGCGGTATCCGGGTGTCGTAGAACGAACTGTTGAGATCGCGCAATCGGCGGCATTTGATGTGTCGCTTGTTGCTCCATCGCTTCCTCCGTACCCGTGTCCCGACGGGTTAGACGAGATGGGGTTCCTTCGTCACGTAACACATGAAGGTGCGCGGCAGCGCTACGGAGAACGGCCCCCGGTAGCGGAAGATATGACGTTGAGGTCGCGGGCTTGGCAGACGATTGATCGCGAACTTTCACTCATCGAGCAGTTGGGGTTTGCAGGGTACTTCCTTGTCGTATGGGACATCGTGAAGTTCTGTCGCGAACATGACATTTACTGCCAGGGGCGCGGTAGTGCAGCAAACTCTGCGGTCTGTTACGCCCTCGGTATCACTGCTGCTGATGCGGTGTCACTTGGTTTGTTGTTCGAGCGGTTTCTGTCACCGCATCGTGATGGACCGCCCGATATCGACCTTGATATCGAATCAGGTCGACGTGAAGAAGTCATTCAGTATGTGTATGCCCGGTACGGCCGTCATCACACTGCGCAGGTCGCGAATGTCATCACTTACCGTTCACGGTCAGCGGTGCGTGACGCTGCTCGCGCTCTTGGCCACGACCCGGGTCGCCAAGATGCGTGGTCACGTCGAGTTGATGGCTGGGGTCGTGTTCTCAAAACAGCTAATCAGGATGAATCTGGCATTCCTGATGATGTATTGCACCTTGCACACCGGCTTGAAGATGCACCACGACATCTTGGGGTCCATTCGGGTGGCATGGTGATCTGTGATCGTCCAGTTATCGAGGTGTGCCCAGTCGAGTGGGCAAGAGCCGAGGGAAGATCGGTCTTGCAGTGGGATAAGGACGACTGTGCTGCCGCCGGTCTGGTGAAGTTCGACCTACTGGGCTTGGGAATGCTGTCAGCCTTGCATCTCGCGGTTGACCTCATCGCGGAGCATCGCGGTTACACGGTTGACCTCGCGACGATCCCGCAAGAAGATGAGGTGTACGCAATGTTGTGTCGCGCCGACACGGTGGGGGTGTTCCAGGTTGAGTCACGAGCACAGATGGCGACGTTGCCTCGGTTAAAACCTCGACGGTTTTATGACCTTGTTGTTGAAGTTGCGCTTATCCGCCCAGGTCCGATTCAAGGTGGGTCAGTTCATCCATACATTCGTCGCCGAAATGGTCTTGAGCCGGTGACGTATTTGCACCCGCTGTTAGAGAACTCGCTGGGGAAGACCCTTGGAGTTCCGCTCTTTCAAGAACAACTCATGCAGATGGCAATCGATGTTGCTGGGTTCAGTGCGGCCGAGGCCGATGAACTTCGACAAGCGATGGGGTCGAAACGCTCAGCGGCCCGAATGGAGCGTCTACGTGAACGCTTTTATCGAGGAATGTCTGAACGTGGCATCACCGGAGATGTTGCAGACGAGATCTACACAAAAATGAAAGCGTTCGCGAATTACGGGTTTCCTGAATCTCACTCGGTGTCGTTCGCCTATCTCGTCTATGCCTCGGCATGGATCAAATATCACGAGCCGGCTGCGTTTTGCGCAGCATTGTTGAATGCCCAGCCAATGGGGTTTTGGTCTCCGCACTCGCTCGTCCGCGATGCCCGACGCCATGGTGTGGTTGTGAGAGGAGTTGACCTCGGGGTGTCAGTTGAAGGAGCCACGCTCGAAGATGGCGGGAGCGTTGTCAGGCTTGGGCTCACTTCTGTGCGAGGGCTCGGTCGCGATCTTGCTGCGAACATTGTTGAGCAGCGACAACACAAGATGTTCGACTCGTTAGAAGATCTCGTTCGTCGTGTCCCAAATATCACGGTTGCACATCTTGAGGCATTGGCGACTGCCGGGGCGTTTGAAGAGTCGTTGGGGCTGAATCGTCGTGAAGCGCTTTGGCTGGCAGGGTCAGCTGGCCAAGCCCGAGCTGGAACGATTCCAGGCATTGCCGCGCAGATCACAGCACCTCGGTTGCCGGGGATGGCTCCCGTTGAAGAGGCAGTTGCTGATTTGTGGGCAACGGGTATTTCTGCAGATGGTCATCCGACAGCGTTTTTACGCAAAGAACTATCCGACCTTGGCGTCGTGACATCTGAAGAGTTGCAGACCCATGAAGTCGATCGAACCGTTGTGGTTGCGGGAACGGTGACGCATCGGCAGCGACCGATGACTGCTCGTGGAACCACATTCATCAATCTTGAAGATGAAACCGGACTCATCAATGTGATCGTCTCTGCTGGGTGCTGGAAACGGTTCCGTACTGAATCACAGGCACCAGCGCTGGTGATTCGTGGTCGCCTTGAGCGTTCTGAGGGTGTGGTGAACATCATCGCGGAACATGTGCAACCACTTGCCGCTCCGGGCCGGTCAACGAGCCGGAATTTTCGCTAGGAGTGCCGTCTGGTGACTGGCCGTTAGCCTGATCGCATGGTTCGAACTGTCGACCTTCCATCTGCGTGTCTCTCGGTCGTCATGCCGTGTTACAACGAGGTCGCAACGATCGAGACCTGCCTCGCTGCAGTACTTGAGCAAGAACTCGTTGGAGAGGTCATCATCGTCGACGACGGTTCGACAGATGGCACTCGAGAACTGCTCGCCGACATCACAAACGACCGCGTTCGGGTGTTATTGCAGCCCCATAACCAAGGGAAGGGCGCTGCATTACGTACCGGCTTTGCCGCCGCAACGTTGCCCTATGTCATTGTTCAGGACGCTGACCTTGAATACGACCCAGGTGAGTTTCCAAAAGTGGTTGGTCCGCTCGTTGCTGGAGATGCCGATGTCGTCTACGGCAGTCGTTTTGCCGGAGGCGAGGCACATCGAGTGTTGTTCTTCTGGCATTCGATGGGAAACAAGTTGCTCACGTTGGTCTCGAATATGTTCACCGATCTCAACCTCACTGACATGGAGACTTGTTACAAGGCCTTCCGCCGTGAAGTCATCCAATCGATTGAGATCGAAGAAGACCGTTTTGGATTTGAGCCTGAGGTCACTGCAAAGGTCGCCGCTGCTGGTTGGCGAGTGTTTGAAGTCGGCATTTCGTACAACGGCCGCACATATGACGAGGGTAAGAAGATCGGCTGGCGAGATGGCGTTCGAGCATTTTGGTGCATCGTGCGCTATTCGCCGAGTGGTCAGCGTTATTTGCGTTCGTTCTAAGCCTTATCGCGTCGTCGTTCGCTATCGGTCAGGTCACGAAACCGAACTCGTTCAGCGACCATTTGTCGACCGCCCCCGGTGTGCGCTGAGCATGTCGGTGCAACTGTCACCGCAACAAGTGTGACCACCGAGAGGCCGCAGGTCTGGCAGGTCCATCGAAATGGTGGTCGTTGACCGATACCTGTTGTGGAGGCTCGTTGCGATTGCCGTTGCTGTCGTGTTTGAGATGTCATGGCGGCATATCTCAAACAGATCCCACACGAGATTGCAAGCCGGTTTGCAGGTTCGCATCCGCCACCCCGTAGGGGTGAAAATTTCAAAAATTATTCGTTTGGCGTGTCGCGAAGGCCGTCGTTGAAGATCTTGAACATGTCGTAGACCTCTTTGCACTGTTGGCAGACAGGGAGCTGTTTCGGGTCGCTAGATGGCACCCAAATAAACCCGCAAAGTGCCTCGATTGGAGTGCCTTCGATTCGTGCCTGCAGAACTTTTGCTGCAGCAGATTCGCCTGGCTCGACTTTGACGATGTGCGCGTTTTTTGGTTCTTCCGTGTCAGGGGTGATCTCAGTTTCGGGAACTGTTGTTGCAGGCAGAGTTTCAAGGTTGGTCATTGTTGGCTCATCCCAGAAGTTCTTTACAGATGCCGATCCAGAAGTCGGTGGCGAGCCCGAGACTTTCAACATCGATGCGTTCGTTGTGGCCGTGAAAACGACTACCAAACGTCGCCATATCCATCGATGGCGAGAACAGCCCCGCCCCGTATCCGACGCGGCCACGCTGGCGATAAAAACGGGCATCGGTACCACCAACGACGAGTCCGGGTAGCAATTCAGCACCCGGATAGGCGATTTGAGTCTGATGCGAGATCACATCCCACAGCGCAGTATCAATTGGCGATTGAGTGCCTTCAGCCTGCTGTTCTGCCTCGCAGATCTCGACATGAGGGGCTAGATCGCCGAGCGCTTCGGTGATCATTGCGAGTACATCTGCTTCAGTTGTTCCTGGAAGCGTCCGAATATCAACGACGAGATCGACTACGTCGGGGATGACATTTGTTTTCTGCAGTTCAACTGGGTGAATGACATTTGGTGAGATCGTCGTATGAGTTAGTGCATGGCACGAACGTGCGGCACCAACTGGCATTGCGGCGAGTGCGTCCCAGACCTGTGCCGGGTCAAGGAGCACCGCCTTTTGCTCTTCGGAAATGTGCATCGCTGCGACTTGGCCCCGCCAGATATCGGTGATCTGGGTCGCTGGCCGGAACGATGCAAGCCGACGAACGGCCTCAGCAGCTTTGACAAGTGCGTTGTCGCTACCCCACGGCATCGAACCATGCCCGGGAGTTCCTCGCACCCGGAGTTTCCTCCAGGCAATCCCTTTTTCGCCGACGTTGATCGTGACCTTTCGATGTCCTTCGTGATCAACACTTGACCACCCCCCAAGTTCGGTTAGCACGTAGTCAGCGTCGATGACATCTGGGTGATGCTCGAACATCCATTCGGCCCCCCAAGTGCCGCCGGCTTCTTCATCGGCAACTCCGAAGTAGATGAGGTCGCCTGTCGGGGTGAATCCTGAGTCTGCAAGATGTCGGAATGCAACTGCCATCGAGGAGGTGAGATTCAGCATGTCAATAGCGCCGCGGCCCCACACCTCGCCATCGATGAGTTCGCCGCCAAATGGGTCGTTTTCCCACCCATCGGGGCTTACCGGAACCACATCGGTGTGACCCATGAGGCACAACTTCGGTGCGGTTGGATCGCTGCCTTCAATGCGGGCAACAACCGATGAGCGGCCTGGTCTCGACTCGAAACGTTCGACATCAAGTCCCGAACCCTCGAGAACATGTGTCAATAGGTCTGCATTACGAACTTCCTCACCGGAATCAGGCGTGCCGTCGTTGACGCAAGCATTCCTGATCATTTGCTGCAGCAATTCGGTGGTTTCACCGGTCAATTGTTGACTCATGTTGCAACCTTAGGTGGTTTGTTGTGGTGAGTCAGTCGTTGAACCTCTGCACGAAATGTCGCGCAAATGAGGCACAGGAGAAACGCTTCCGCTATGGTCAAGGACGTGTTCTCAGCAGCTGTTGCACCTCTCGCCCCCGTGGCGGCAGTAATTGCGGCGATTGCCGCTGCAGCAGCGCGAATTCCCGCCGCCGTACCCGTACGGGTTCGGGGCCGGCGGGGACACCGTTTGATTCGCTGAGAATCAGAACTCCCGCCAGCTCCGCCCCGACCGGCGATGAGCGGCCGGCCAGGGCTCCACGATGAGGACCCCAACATGAATTTGCAATCTGATACATCTCACGATGAGGCAGCGACGCCCCGTCGAACGCGCCCAACGACTGGCTATGCATTGTCGTTGGTCATTACAGGCGATGCTGTTGACGCCTCGCAGGTGTCGGCGGCTCTTGCTGAGGTGGGAGCAGAAGTTCGGTCGTCGACTCCAATTAATGGGGGCCTCGAAGCTCTTGTCGCCTGTTCTGGCTCTCAGCAACAACAAGAGGTCCTCGAGGCTCTGGGCAAGTTGAGCGGTGTTGGCAGCGTGTGCTCATCAGACACGACGTTTGACCTGCACGTAGGGGGCAAGATCGTGGTATCACCTCGAACTGCGATCGAGGGCCCTGATGAACTTGCGATGGCGTACACCCCAGGAGTCGGACGGGTATCGACACAGATTGCTGAAGAGCCTTCGGCGGTGTGGCGTTTTACCGGCCGGTCGAATGCTGTTGCGGTCCTTTCGAATGGCACGGCGGTACTCGGTCTGGGAGATATTGGCCCCGAGGCGGCGATGCCTGTCATGGAGGGCAAGGCTGTGTTGTTCAAGCAGTTCGGAGGGGTTGATGCGTACCCGGTGTGCGTGAATGCTCCAACAGTTGATGAGGTTGTTGCGGTTGGGGCAGCGATCGCACCAACGTTCGGTGGAATCAATCTTGAAGACATCAAAGCACCAGAGTGTTTTGAGATTGAAGAGCGCCTTCAAGAAATGCTCGACATTCCAATCTTTCACGACGACCAGCACGGTACGGCAATTGTTGTTGTTGCAGCGTTGCTGAATGCAGCAAAGGTGATAGGACGTTCAATGTCTGACCTCACTGTGACAATCGTCGGTACCGGCGCTGCCGGCGTTGCGTGCGCCCATTTGCTTGCAGAG
>JALRDI010000124.1 GCA_023257035.1 Ilumatobacteraceae bacterium
GGATGCATGCACGGGACGGGTGACTCTGCAATGGGTACGAGAAGGCGACGACGACCGCGATCATCAGCCGTGCGCCAGCTAGCAGACCGGCTGAGGGGCCGTCGCTCGGGTACGTCGGGAGCACGTCGTGGCCAACAGCAGGGTCCATTGACTTTTTTGCCTCGCCTGCCTGATGCACTGCCTTCCAGAACAGGTCATGAAGTTGTGGGAACTCTTCAAAGTGCGCTGGTGCAAAGAAGTCTGCCCAAAGCACCATGAGGTGATGCTTGCACTCTTCGGCCCGCTGCTCTTTGATGAAGACGCAACGGTCCTGGAACACTGCGTCGTCTGATTCGTGGTACTTCTGAGCGGTCTTGACCACTGACAGGGCCTCAATCTTTGCCTGTGCTGGGTCGTACACGCCGCAGTAGAGGTCGCAGTGTGCGTGAGCTGGTGTTGCAGAAGCGAACAGTCGTCCGAGCATTTTTGTCTCCTTGGAGGGTCTGGTGAGCACCACGTTCGGTGCCGCTGTCATGGCCGAGACTAGCCTTCGCGTGATGACGGCGCATCCCCGACAGCGAAAGTTCGCTCTCCTTCGTCGTTTTGTTGTCGCTGATCGGTCAATGGAACCAACACTCTTTGACGGCCAAGGCCTAATTGCGATGAGGTCGACGACGTTTCGACGGCATCAACTCCGCGTAGTTGAACACCCTGACCAACCAGGGTTCTGGATCGTGAAACGGCTCGGTGACCGCGTTGACCAACATCGCTGGACACTGGTGGCAGACAATTCGGCAGTTGGACAGGATTCCCGGCATTTTGGGCCCGTCGATATGTCTGATTCATGGCGCGTCGTCGTCAAGATTCCTTTGCGCTGGATGTGACGGCTACTTCTCGTGCCTCGGTACCCTGACCGGCATGGAACTTGTTGCCGCTCTATTCGTTGAGAACTTTGAGATGCGGGCAGCCGCCGGGCCGTCTACTCGACTGGACATCACCGGCGCCATGTTTTCTCAAGCAGCGCCAGAGCCAGTTCCAACCACACTTACTCCTCATCTTGTTGCCTTGATTCACTGCCCCACCGACGAAACGGGACAGGGAGTTTTCGAGGTCACATTCTTTAGTGATCGTAAGTCTGAGATTGATGACGAGGAGCCGATCGCTAGGAACGTGAGCCCGTTCACCGTCGAGCCCGGAAAATTCACCTATCGGCTCGTAAGAGCAGAGTTGCCATTTGAGGAATACTCGACCGTCTACGCACATTGCCGTGTCGATCGAGGACCTCTCACCATCGTTCCATTCACTCTGCTGCCCCCAGCCGAGTAGAAAGTTTCTTGCGATTACCGGCCATTTAGTGGTCGGCAGGTACAGTCGCCAGTGTGTCGACTTCAACTTTTCTGACGCCCGAACAAGATCAACTTGCCGTTTCGGTTATCCGTGGCATCGCAATGGATGGCCCGCTTGCCGCAAATAGCGGTCATCAAGGCACGGCAATGGCGCTTGCCCCTCTGGCTCACGTTCTCTACAGCCGGGTGATGCGGTATGACCCGTCAGACCCAAACTGGGTTGACCGCGATCGGTTCATCCTTTCTGCTGGACACGCATCGATCCTGCAATACGCAATGCTGCACCTGAGTGGTATTGCGCTGTCTGCTGACGATCTTCGTGCCTTCCGCCAGTGGGGCTCGGCAACACCCGGCCACCCCGAGGCCGGTCATACGCCCGGTGTTGAAGTAACAACAGGTCCTCTCGGCCAAGGTTTTGCAAATGCAGTCGGAATGGCTGTCGCAGAGCGACTCCTTCGAGAAAAATTTGGTGCAGGCTCTATCAACCATCACACGTGGGTCGTTGCTGGTGACGGTTGCCTGATGGAAGGCGTTAGCCACGAGGCGGCCTCGCTCGCAGGTCACCTTGGCCTCGACCGCCTCGTCTGCGTCTTTGACGACAACAGGATCACAATCGACGGCGGAACCGATCTTGCAACAAGTGATGATGTCCCAGGCCGGTTCCGTTCATACGGTTGGGATGTAGTTGAGCTGGGCGAAATTGGCGAAGACCTCGATGCACTCGAGGCCGCTCTCAACAATGCTCGCACGCCCAACGGCAAGCCACGTTTGCTGGTGTTGCGCACCCATATTGGGTTTCCTTCACCTGATCACACCGATTCACACGCTGCGCACGGCCTTGCGTTTTCGGCAGACGACGTGACGCGAACGAAGGAAGTGATGGGCATTCCTGACGAGCCCTTCT
>JALRDI010000264.1 GCA_023257035.1 Ilumatobacteraceae bacterium
TGATCGGAATTGCTGCAAGTACATTCGCGATACCAAAGGCGATGATCAGCGCATCGAAATCGAGCGCTACTCCAAACGCCCGAATAAAGACCCACAACGCGCAGGCATCAAGCAACCAGTTGAGGGAGGCCCAGAAGGCGACCCTTCCGAGCAGTTGGCGATCGGTGATGAGCGATTCGAGTCGCTCTGCCAATTGGTGAACAACAGTCGATGCTCGTTCTTCATTTACTCTGAGTTTTCGCGCGATGAACCGGACGATCTTTTCTGATCGACCTTTTCCTTCCATTAACCCAAACGTCAATGCTCCTGCGAACAGCATCACCACAACACCGACAAGTGCTGCGCCGCCATACAACGGGTTCACGCCTCGAATCGGAATCGAGATCACGAGCCCAGTCCACAAAATGAAGTTCAAGATCACCGCTGAACCAATACCCACGGTGGCAAGAGCGAAGCCAGCATCAGGTCCTGACATTCCCGACAATGTCATCAACCGGTAGCCGAGCGTCGAGCCGGCGGCGTTGCCACCAGGAACAATGCTCGACAGGGCACGAGCACTCATCTGAATCCGAAACAAATGGACCCGTGACATTCCGCGGCCCGCATCACCAAGCGCCGCCTTGGTGAGGGGGGCGTAACACCAGAGCGCCCCAATTTCGAGGCCGAGACCAAGAACAAGCAGCGAGGTACGTACCTGCTGAATCTCTTCAAGTGCCGAGCGAAAGCCCGGTATCAGCGGAATGACAAATAAGTAGATGACAGCGATGAACAGAATGAGCTTGATCGTGAAACGAAAGCGGCGTTTTGACGTGCCAACTCTCTCGTCGTCATCGACGCTCTCAGGTGCAGCAATGCTGCTGTCATCAGTAGTCATCACAGAATCCGTCCGGTTGACACCTTACGCGACCAGAAATTGTGGTGTTGGTGACCCTTACGGCGACCAGTTCGAAAACGCTTGAATCGTCGCCTTCACATCACCAAGCGGATACAGAATCGGCGACGTACAGCCGTTCTCGATGTACTTCGCCACAGCTGCTTTTGCTTCGTCTGGCGTGCCTGACGCCGTCAGCATCTGAACGATTTCATCAGGGACCAGTTTTGACGCAGCTTCCACCTGTTCATGAGTTGCTGGCCATGTGAGCACCTCGCCAACCGCATCAAGCAGCGATTGTGGGACCCCGGATGCCTTCATGATGTGAGGCTGCTGGCCGAGATATTGCGTCACCATATTGCGAGCCATATCGAGTGCGGTCTGACGGTCTTCGTGAACTGAGCACACCACCAGCTGAGGCCGGTCGAGATCGGTTGCTGAGCGTCCGACCCGCGATGCCCCGATTTCGAGCGCTTCCATCGCTCGTGAGTTGTAGTCGGGTGAGACGAGATAGTTCAGCACCACTCCATCGGCAATTTCGCCGGTGAGCTCCATCATCTTCATGCCAGTTGCCCCGATATAAATCGGCACATCCTTCGGTCGACGCTCCTGATAGACGTAATCGAGTTCGACGCCATCAAGGTGAACATGCTCGCCGTGAAAGGTCACGTTCTCATTCGCAAGAAGGGCACGAATGACGGTGACCGACTCACGCATCATTGCCAGAGGCTTCGAACGGGTAATGCCAACTTTGCTTGCAAGTGGATCCCACCACGCTCCAAGGCCGCACAGCACACGCCCTGGGGCAAGGTCATCGAGGGTTGAGAACAACGATGCAAGCCGAGCCGGGTTGCGAGTCCACACGTCGATCACTCCCGAGCCAATTTTTATGGTGTTCGTGGTCGCAGCGAATGCCGCCATTGGCACAGTTGCTTCACGAACGAGCCGAGAATCGGCCTGCCACACCGCGTGAAAACCTGCGGCCTCCGCATATTGGGCAATTTCCATTGCCTCGGTGATCGGGTGTGCATCTTGTAGATAGATCGCCATCGGTGTCGACATCAGATCTCCTCCAATCGTGCGAAGAGCCGGCGAGCCGACTCCGCTGCTTTTGTACGGACTTCAACTTCATCGACACGGGTTGGTGAGCCATCGGCCCACACCACCTCGCCGTCGACTTCAACGCTGAGCGGGCTTGTTCCGGTGCTAAACGCCTGATACCACGGGTCAAACTCGGGCGTGGCCCATATGACCTTGTCCTCGGCTGATTCAGGGACAAACTTCCAGCCGTTCTCCATCCAGCCCCACGCTGCTTCGGGGCTTACTTCAACATCGGATGCGCGGCCAGCGACATAGGCGAGCCGGAATTCTTCCAACATGTCAGCACCGATTCCGTCAGTTCCGAGTGCGACCGGGTTTGAGAAACGGGATGGGTTTGCGTATCCGACTGCGTTGTTCATATTCGAACGCGGATTGTGAACGATCGTTCCTTCAAGGCCATGCTCGTCGGGCAACAGCACACCGTGCACGAGCAACCAGTCAGGCTTCGAAAGGTGGCGAATACGTTCTTCTACGCCAACATCATCTGGCCCTTCAGCCACGTGGATGTGCACGCCAACACCGAGATCAGCGGCGATTCCAGCAGCCGATTCGAGGGTCTCATCACTGCACGTAAACGCTGCATGAACGCCGACCATGCCCCTGCCACCGTCGGCGATGAATCGCCGGTTTTCTTCAAGACCACGCCGGGCGCCTTCAACCCCGTGACGGTCGGTCACGCCATAACTGCAGACAGATCGCACACCTACTTCCGCACATGCCTCGGCGATCGCGTCTAGCGAGCCTTCGATCGCATTCGGTGACTCGTGATGATCAACAATCGCCGTACAACCCCGAGCGAGTGCCTCTAACGCCCCCAGCCGAGCTGAGTCACGGATGATGTCGAGATCGAGCGCCATGTCGAGACGCCACCACACGAGTTCGAGAATCTGACGAAATGACGATGGAGTTGCCGGTGGAGCAGGCATTCCCCTGGCCAATGCCGAATACAGGTGATGGTGGGAACAGACCAGTCCTCCGCTCGCTGAAGTGAACTCACCTACCGCCGTCATTAGTTTTGTTACGCCGAAGGAGGCGCAACACCTTTCTGATCGGTGATGATGCGATACGCCTCGGGGCGTCGATACACATCAAAGTTGAACAACGTGTCTTTGTAATGACGACAGAGATCAAGGTCACAACGGGCGGAAATGAGCACATCGCCGCTCACCGTGGCCTGCGCCACGACCTGGCCCGATGGGGCGATGATCTGCGAATGCGAGAGCGACTCAACGCCCTCTTCGATGCCGCCCTTTGCCACACCAATTACCCATGTGCCGTTCTGGTACGCGCCAGACGCCATCACCAGGTTGTTATGGAATGACTGCAGCGGGTTCTGATCGGGGTCTGGGGCGTAATGCAGAGGCGTGTTGTAGCCGATCAACACGAGTTCGACCCCCTGCAGGCCGAGCACGCGGTAGGTCTCGGGCCAGCGGCGGTCATTGCAGATCGCCATACCGACAACACCGCCGAACGCGTTCACCACACCGAAACCGTCTGGAGATTCTTCGAAATACCGTCGCTCAAGATGTTGGAAGGGGCGTTCCGGCTCGTGACCGCTGTGACCTGGAATATGAACCTTCCGGTATTTGCCGACGATTGTCGCCGTCTTATCAACCAACACATACGTGTTGTATCGATGACCGTCGGGCGTGAGTTCGGCATACCCGAGACAGAAACCAACCTCGAGACGAACTGCTTCATCAAAAAGCGGCTGCACCTCAGCATTCGGCATTTTGCGTTCGTAATAGTGGTCGTGACCAGCGATGTCTTCGGTGAACCACCGAGGGAAGAACGTCGTCAATGCGAGTTCAGGGAACACGACAAGGTCGCATCCGGCCGCCGCTCCATCGCGGAGCAGCGCAATCAGACGTTCAACGACCTCTGCACGCGACTCATCGGCAGCGATCGGGCCCATCTGCGCCGCACCAACATTGACAATTCGACTCACTTCGCCTCCTCGAACGATGTTGCCGACAACTCCAGCATGACATCACACAGCACCTGACAACCGGCGATGAGGTCTTCATCGGCAGTGATCTCTGCCGGATTATGACTAATTCCACGCACACTCGGCGTGAAGACCATTGCCGCCGGACATACTCGAGCCAACATCTGTGCGTCGTGACCGGCCCCCGACGGCATGCGCTTAACAGAGAGTCCTCGCTGCTGGGCTGAGCGTTCAACAACCTCAACGACCCGATCATCGAACACAACGGGCGCAAAACGAGCGAGCGATTCGGTCTCAACGATGAGTCCATGCCGAGCAGCGACATCGTCGATCAGCGCAGCAACCTCGCGTTCGACGTTGATGAGTGTTTGATCGTCGGTGTTGCGAACATCAACAGTGAACGTTGCTGACGCTGGGACCACATTCACCAGGTTTGGCACCAATTCGATGCGCCCGATCGTTGCCACCTGCGGCTCACCAACACGGTCAACAATTCGCTGAAGTTCAGCACCGATCGCAAACATTGCGGCAGCGGGATCTTTCCGCATTGACATTGGCGTCGTCCCCGCATGGTTCGACTGGCCACGCAAGGTGACCTTGGTCCACGAGATCCCTTGAACCCCCGTGACTGCCCCAATCTGCGTGTCTTCTACCTCGAGGACAGGGCCCTGCTCAATATGTAGTTCAACGAATGCGTGAGGGGCTGGGCCCGGGCTTGGTGCACCACCGGCATAGCCGATGGCCTCAAGTTCATCGCCGAAGCGAGCACCGTCGACAGCCCGAATGTCGAGCGCCTCTTCAACAGAGAATCCGCCGACGTAGACGAGACTTCCCAACATGTCAGGTGGGAACCTTGCACCCTCTTCATCGGTAAAGAACCCGACGGCGAGCGGGCGAGCCAACTCGATACCGGCACTCATCACTGACTCGATGACTTCAAGACCGGCAAGCACGCCGAGATTCCCGTCAAAGCGTCCGCCAGTTGCAACAGTGTCGATATGCGAACCAGTCATCACCGGCGACAACCCGGAAGGATGCGGCATGGTCGCAATGACGTTGCCGACACCATCAATTGAGATATCGAGGCCGAGATCACGCATCCACTTGACGACAAGATCGCGGCCCATGCCGTCTTCTGCAGTGAGAGCAAGCCGGGCGGACCCACGATCGCCATCAGCACCAACAATGGCGCCAATTTCTGCAAGTTCTTCAAGGCGCTGCAAAAGGCGCTCACCGTTGACGGCCACGTTCACATCGCAGAGCCTACGAACGCTTTTACATTTAGTCAAAGCACTTCGTAGCAGCGATGCCCTTAATTCGTCTCAGCCAGTAACGCTCGCACGATGTCGCCGAGCCCTTTCACCAATGGGATCGCTACATCTGCATCAGTAATTCCGAGGTGCACCATCGTGATGCCCGCCTCTGGCAACACAAAGATGTATTGACCTTGGAAACCCTGAGCCACGATCGAACCTTCAAAGTCGGGCCACAGCCACCAGTGCCGGCCGTAGTCGAACCCGTGTGGCCCAGAGCCCTCTGGGTCGTGCGCCACCCAGTGACGTGCGTGGTCGTGCCAACCAACAGGAAGAATCTGGGTGCCGTCAGCGAGCGAACCGCCTCGACGGTACAACTCGCCAAACGCAGCAAAATCCCGCGCCGTCGCATACACATAACTCGACCCGACAAACGTGCCGGTCGCGTCAAACTTCATGATCGGGCTCGACGCACCGATCGGGCCAAACAGACGCTCGTTCGCAAACTGCTCGATTGCACTCTTACGTTTTTCAGCCCCGACCGCAGCGACATCACCGCCGGCGAGAATGTCGCCGAGCATGCGACACAAAATGTTTGTCGTCCCAGAGGCGTAACTCCAGTGCTGTCCCGGAGAAAACTCCCGGCCAAGCGAAGCCGCGTACTTGCCCATATCCGGGACACCACGGTGCTCTTCCCCAGAGAACAACATCTCCAAACAATGCGACACCGACGCATCTTGACGTTTGCGGCGGCGGAGTACGCGTGCGCGCTCTTGTACGCCATGCCGGTGTACGTCGCCGCGCCGTTGGCG
>JALRDI010000009.1 GCA_023257035.1 Ilumatobacteraceae bacterium
ACCGCCACAAGTGTCGACGTCATGATGTGGGGCGGGCCTCTTTCGGGCAACACCACCGGCATGGATTCGGTAGATATCGACTGGACTGCCCTAACAATTCTTAGCGAGTCCATTTCACCTGGGGCCGAGGTGCCGTGCGAGGAGCAAACTCTTTACGCCCAATGGGAACAAAGCGTGGGCGATGCTGACGGTGACGGCCTTGACTCAACTGTCGACCCAGACGACACCAACCCTGACATCGACGGTGACGGAGTACTCGATGGAGCAGAAGAAGACAGCACATGTATCACGTTGTCTGACTGTGACTCTGACGGCCTCACCGACGACCTTGACGCCGACGACCTCGATGCAGACCAAGATGATGACGGTGTTCTTGATGGCGCTGAGCAGGATGCTTCTTGTGTGACGGTTGCTGACTGTGACTCGGATGGTCTCACTGATGATCTCGATGCTGACGATCTCGATAGCGATCAGGATGATGATTCGGTGCTCGATGGTGCAGAACAAGACGCCTCATGTGTGACGGTTGCCGACTGTGACTCTGATGGTCTCACCGATGACCTCGACGCAGACGACCTAGATGCCGACCGAGACAATGATGGAGTGCTTGACGGTTCTGAACAAGACTCATCTTGTATCACTGTTGCTGACTGTGACTCGGATGGTCTCACCGACGACTTGGATGCTGACGATCTCGATAGCGACCAGGATGATGACGGTGTGCTTGACGGCGCTGAGGAGGATTCTTCATGTATCACTTTGTCTGATTGTGATGCTGACGGCCTTGCCGACGCACTTGACCAGAACGATCTCGATTCAGACCAAGATGACGATGGCATCCCGGATGGGCAAGACCCCGACCACGCGATCACTGACACCGATGGTGACGGCATCCCAGATGTCAGCGAGATCGAAGGATGCGAAAACACCAGCGACTGCGACAACGACGGCGTACTTGATGGAGCCGAAGAAGCAGAGAACTGCATCACGGACACAGACTGCGACGACGATGGTGTGCTTGATGGTGATGAGACTGCTGGGTGTGTGACGGTTGCTGATTGTGATCAAGATGGTCTTGGTGATGCTGATGATGCTGATGACACCAATGCTGATCAGGATGGTGATGGCATCGATGATGGTGACGAGGAGGATGCGTCGTGTGTTGCTGTCGTTGACTGTGATGGTGATGGGCTGACTGATCCGTATGACGCTGATGATCTTGAGAGTGATCAAGATGATGATGGTGTGCTTGATGGTGATGAGACTGCTGGGTGTGTGACGGTTGCTGATTGTGATCAAGATGGTCTTGGTGATGCTGATGATGCTGATGACACCAATCCTGATCAGGATGGTGACGGCATCCAAGACGGCGACGACCCCACCCCTCAATTCGCAGACTCAGACCAAGACGGAGTTGAAAACACCGCCGAAACCGAAGGCTGCGAACTAAAAGCCGACTGTGACGAAGACGGTCTCGGTGACCTAGCTGACACCGACGACACTGACCCCGATCAAGATGACGACGGAGTTCAAGACGGCGGAGAAGAAGACCTCTCATGTGTCAACACCGCCGACTGCGACCAAGACGGTGTGAACGATGTCGATGAAACACAAGGATGCGCACTCTCGAACGACTGCGATGGAGACACCATCGCAGACGCAGAAGACGACAACGACCTCATTCGCCTCGATAATGACGAAGAGCCAGTTGTCCAAACAACAGGCAGCTTCGCTGCCGCAGACTCCCAAGGTGAATGCCGATCGATTACCGATGGGGCAGATGCCTCTGTTGGCACAGCCGTAAACCTCGACGACGGTTCGGTTGAATGTGCATCAGCGGACGGCGAAATAAAGATCAAGCTTGAACCTGTTGCGACACGCTCATCAGGATCAACAACGGTTGCCCTGCAACTTGTCGCAGGTGGGCAAGGAGTTGCCAGCGGACAGGGCTTCCGTCCCCTCACTCGCGTGGAGATCTGGATCGCTTCCACCCCAACTCTCCTAAAGATTGTCGAGGTGCCCGCAGGCGGAAACTGGGTCTCAGTCTTTGACGTGCCCGCAGACCTGGAACCCGGAAATCACACTGTCCAGGCAGAAGGGCTCGGCGTTGATGGTCGGCTCCGCGCTGCGAATCTTGGTGTAGTGGTCGAAGCACCTCCAACTCCAACCACAACAACAACCACAACAACCACCACGGTGCCTTCCTCCGCAAGTGATTCGGGTGGACCGTCGACGCCACCGGCACTTGCTGCAACAGGTTTCGCCGATCGAGCACCACTTGCTGTTGTCGCAATGGGACTGGCAGTTGCGCTCTACCTGTACGGCTTGGCAAGTTGGATAAGTGATCGACGTAAGACGATTGTGATGACGACGTGAAGATGAGCGCTGCGACGTATCGCTGGAGAGCGAAGCTGCTCATGCGGATGGTTGTGGCGTTGGCGTTGCCCATCTTCGTTTCAGTGTCAGCCCCCAATTTCGTTGCGGCGCAAGAGGACCCGACCAACGCGAGAAACCTTGCTGAGATCGAGTTAGGCCAGGCCCTGGGCCTCATTGAAATTCCAGACATAGGGATAGATCTTGTGTTCGTGGCGGGCGTGGGAAAGCAGGAACTAAAACTTGGTCCCGGCCACTACCCAGGCACACCGTTGCCCGGCCAGTTCGGAAATGCAGCAATTGCAGGGCATCGAACGACTTACGGTGCTCCGTTCAGCAATCTTGACCTACTCAAAGCAGGCGACGAGATCGTTATCACGTACCCATCGGCAACGTACGTGTATCTCGTGTCGTCAACCTCGATCGTCACGCCCGATGAAGTGTCTGTCATCGCAACGAAGGACTCAAGCAAGGGTTCGCTCACCCTGACGACGTGCCACCCGAAAGGGTCGTCGGCTCAACGACTGATCATTTCGGCTGAGATTGACCCGAACAAGTCATCTCCACTGGGGCCAGCGACCTATTACAACGGGTCATCAACCTCGAACGATTCAACAGCACCGGTGTTGCAAGCAACACCGGCATCATCAACTAACGCGTCGACCAACGGAGCGACGGCGACCGGAGGTAGCACGCAAGGCTCGCAAGAAACGATGTCCACCTCTCAAGCCAATGACCAGATCGTCAGTGGTGCACCATCAGGTAGCGACAGCGCAGAATCGAACCAAACAGCAACAGTGATTTCCTCAGGAGTCCAACTGTTCGTTCACTCCGACGAAGCGCCGCGCGCTGAACCGGCTGAGTCCGCTCCGCCAATTCTTGCTGCTGATGAACCTTCAAATACACCAGGTGTCACTGCCGAGAGCACCGCCGGGGCAAATGAGTCTCGAGATGCATTCGTATCCATCGACCCTCTCGATGCGGACCTTCCTGCAGGTGTACTTGGCATTGTGTGGGTACTTGCGATCGGCCTCTCGGTCTTGTTTGGGGTTCTGCTCCAACAACAATTCACAAGTCGCATTCTCGCCTGGGCTTTCGCTGCGCTACCGATCACGTTTGCGTTACGCGGGTTTACTCAACTCATCGAGGCAGCGCTGTGAAAAGCGCTCAGTTTGATCATCAAGTCGACGGCATGGACGATCGACGAAGTCGTTCGATGGAGCGAGTAAGTCGAGCGCTTGCAGTCGGCTCGACACTACTTTTGCTATTCGTTGCCTACCGTGCATGGGGGACGGGGCTTGCAACTTCAGGAGCTCAAAACGCTATGCGAGAGGCATTCCTCGCAGGGGAGGACCTGAATCGCGCAGAACCTGCGCAAAGCGAATCTGTGCTGCGCGTATTCATCGTCATTTGGGTTGGAGCGATCGCAGTGTCAGTGTGGTTTGGTAACTGGATCCGGCACCGACATCATTCAAGGCTGCTTGGAGTGACGTTTGCCGTTGTCCCCGTGGGCGTAGCCGTGTGGAACCTCTTCATTGCAATTGAAGGCCTACTGCCAGAGGGAATGTAGGCGCATACCTACGATTGAAGCCGACTGAGAATGTCGTCGAAGCCCTCAGTAATTGAGTTCTTATGCGCCGTCACTCGGTCATCTAGCTCAGACTGAAATGCTCGCGCTTCAGCGATGAGCCGTTCGATTGAAGAGGCAATCGCTGCTGGATCAGAGCTCTGCTGAAGGGCTGACTCAAGAGCCTCGATTTGAGAAGTGGCAGACGCCTGCAGCGACCGGAACAACTCCGACAAACCGGTCGTCTCCGCTTGCAATTCCCGCAATGACTGTTCGGTTCGCGCTCGCTCAGCGGTCAACGACGCGATATGCGTCTCGAGAGCATTTATTGACTCGTGGACGTGCTCAAGCGACTGAATCGTTCGCTTTCTGAAACTCCACGGTCGACCTTGACTCAGCAAGACTGACTCTGCGCGAGAAGGCTCTTTCGTCACACCGTTATCTTAGTTTCAGCGCACCACTGACGAGTGCCCTTAGCAGCAAACTTTCTGCTACTTACTTTTAGCTAGCGCCATTGCGTGATCAACTGAGTGAAGATGCAAGTCGACAAATTCTTCGTCAGAAATTGCAAATCGATCATCCACTCGAGCAGCTGGAAAGTTTGCCCAGGTCGAATGGAGACCTCGAACGATGATGCCGAGGTAGCGGGTAAAGCGCAAGGCCAGACGATCATCGAGTCCACCTTCTTGACACACGATCTGGTGAACAAAATTTTCGAACATTTCGCGTTGCTTCTCGTCCTTTGCAAGTGACTCGTAGTGATGCGCCAAGGCTAACTTTCCACCTGGGCCAAGTTTGACAAGTTCAACTGCAAATGACCTGATGACGGCTCGAGTTGCTTCGAGTGGTTCACCTGAGGCGACATACGGCTGAGCGCTTGCAGCAGCACCAGAAAAAATTTCCTCAATCATTTCGTCGAGAATCTGACCGGTTGAACCGGGGAAGTGATTGTAAATCGTGGTCGCCGAGACACCGGCCCGGGCTGCAATTCTTGCCGGAGTCAGGTCGTGTTCACCTTCGGCGGCTAGGTCTCGAAGAGCAACGAGGATTTTTGCGTGCACCGAAGCGTGTGTTCGTTGCGCCCGCAACGTTCGACCATCAATTTTTTCTTGTTGTTCCATTTTGATACTTGTTGGAGATTCTTTTGTCTCGTTTTGTCTTTCCACTTCCACCTCATCGTAGAGGAGACAGGTCTGAAGGCACTCACTGCACGAAATTCTCGATTCTGCGCCATATGCCTCGAAGGGTTTGACGTCAAGCGGCGAGCATCACCGTTCCCAATGAGTTCAGGTGTGAAGGGTTAATGTAGTTGGGTGAGCAAAAACACACCTGATCATTCGCACACCGATGATCAGAATGTCGACGCGGCTTCTCTTCCGCAGAGCACAGGAACGTCGGAGTCCGTGGCGGGGGGTGCGGCAAGCCAGACACCCCAAGACCACACAGGGCCCGTCAATGCTTCATCGAACACTGTGTTGCCGCCCCCAAGTCCAGCAGGAGCCAGTACGACCTGGAGGGGAGACCCGCCTCCGACTCAGAGTCGGCGCATGATGTTCGCGATGTTCCCTGTTGTGATCGTCGTCGGTTTGTTTGTTCTGTTTGCGGTCACGTCGCAAACCGACCGACCAAAACTGGTCGATCCTGACAACGTTGCTGTTGCTCCAACAACCACCAGTGTGGCTGTCTCAACTACGTCGACTCCAGATTCCGACGACACCGGTACCGCCGCCACCGGGACCCCGGGAGCCGACCCGACTGCTTCAGAAGGAGTCACCTCAGTGCAGTGGGTCGAAGCCGAGTCGATGATCCGAGTCGATTACCTCCTCAACGTCGGTCAAGATCGCGAGACAAGCCTTCTCGAACAACGGTCGTTAGGCGAAGAGTGGCGTGAATTGATCACGCTTGGGGGTCGCTCAGGCCATGTCAACGTCCCGGTGGATCCCGCACAAAGGGGCCAACTGCAAGAATTTAGAGTTCGCACGCAATACAGCGATGGAAGCGAACTTGTCACTGTGCCACGAGGCGTTGTGAGCCCACCCACCGGAACACGGCAAGCGGAGGCGTCGTCCTGGGCTACCTGGAGTTCAGGGGGCACCACCGGGTGGAGGAGCGGTGATGGCCATCTCTATGTGGGTTGGATGGACTCCGTAAAGGGAACAAACTTTGCGATGGTCGTGTTCCCGCCCGAAACCGGCGCCGCAGGTTTCCGCCCTGAGCAAGCGGCGTTAAAGATCGGTCGCTCAACTGCACGAGGTTGCACTGGGAATTTCGTGCTCAAGTACGCACAGGGAAGCGACGTCCCTGATGCATGGACAGACGTTGACCTTGTAGGCGAAACCGTTGTGAGCGGGCCCGTCTCGGGGCAATACGTCGACGTCAATCTTCCCGTCGAGGCGCTTGACATCATCGAGAGTGGGTCGGGATTATTGGTAGCGATCCTCGCTCCTAGTTCCGATCGCTCAAGTAGCTGCTCGAACGGATCGACCTATCGGGTTCTTGACTCGCCATCAATCGACCCGACTTCAATGGTGCTAACACTCACATTCCAATAAATGTCGCAAGCGAGAACCGAGTTAAGTTAGGCTGTAACCAAGCAAACTTAATGCGAACATAGTGTTCCAAAGTGAGGTTCTCGTGGCTAGTGAGTTTTCGCAATTTGTTCCATGGATGATCGTCTTTGGTGGACTTGCGTTCCTAGCTTTCATTCTTGATGTCGGCTCAGGGATTGCAGGCTTTCGTCGATGGGTTGATCGACGTCTCGTTGACGTCGTTGGGGTCGCGGCAGCGGTCGATGCCCAAGTTGACAAATTGACGGTGCCACATTCAGAGTTTGAGGCGATTCGCGGTGAACTCAGATATCTGAAATCTTCATTGCCATCGTTCGAATCAGAGGTCAACCAACGGCTTAGCGCAGTTTCGGGTGACGTGCAACGACGAGAAATCGCTCTTTCGTCGCTCGAAGCGTCAAGGACGCAACTTGAGGCGTTCGCGACGGCAACTTGTCAGACCGCGGCAAATCTCGAGTCAGTTCAGCAAATTGCTGCGAACGGATTGGCCCAGTTGCAATCACAATTCAGGTCTCAAAGCGAGAAGGCGTTCGGAGGCGCCGTCCCGTCGACCGTTGGGAATTCGTCTCTTATACAAAGTTCGCCATCTCGTTCGAATCGGGTCTCAGGCGGCGTGACCGTCACAATCCAGACGCCTCCAAGGGTGCTTGCCGATGGAACGCGAGTTGATCCGACCTCTGTAACGATTCTTGACGCAGCTCGACTTGAGGTCTCGGACTCTTCCGTCCTCAATCCGAATCGCTTATTCGAAGATCCAGTTCAAGCCGATCGCGTTGTCACTATCGACACTGCATCGACGTTAAACGATGAAGGGGCGGTCATTGGTGGAACGCACGTGCGAGTGGTGGACCCAGTGCAATTCGACATGAGCCGACCCGAGGAAGTTCAACCATTTGACCAGGGCGTACTCGACTGGCAGCGCGACCAAAATCGGTAGAGCGAGAAACCAAATGAAGAACTCGTGGTTGCTGCCGGGTGCTCGAAGACTTGCGTCGCTTGCGTTTTTGGCTCTCGCAATAGCCACAGTACCCCTGATCGTTTCAGTGGTTCCTTCAGGAGGAACCGATGTTGCAGTGGCAGTCGGGAACGGAACGGTTGAGCCAATCGATTGCGATAACGCTCCAGTGGGTCTCGTGCAGGTCTACGCCGACTCAGGTAGCTATGTGCTCCGCCAATTCAATATCGCTGATGGCCAGCAGGTGGACCTCGACCCTGTGTGGTCACTTGATGCCGGGTTCATGACTAACTTCACGAATCTCAACGCGTTTGCGCTGAACCCAGTGAGTGGATATGTCTATGGCGCAGCCGACCACTCAGACGGAACACGCGTACTGTTTCGGTTCGACCGTGAGGGCGACGTTGAAATTGTCGGCAAACCTGAGGGATCGGCAGTTAAGGCAGTGTTCACCTCCGCAGGAGACTTGCTGTACGGCGCAGACAAATACTCGGGTCTTGATGATCTGCAGGGGATCTCGATCGCAAACTATGCGTCGGCGCCAAACCTTGTTGCAGTCGATGACACCGACATCACGTCGACCGACGGAAACGACTATGCCCGAGTAGTGATCGGTGGGGCCGATTACATCCTCGGGAAAAAGAACCCTGAAGAAGTGCTGTCGGTCAACAAACTTGGAGACGATCTGCCCAAGGTTCCGTTCTCTCTCGAATTTAGAGATGAAAATGGAAATTTGCTGACCACATACACCGCGGCAGGAGATGGTTGGGGTGCCGCATATTCCGTTGGGGGAGACGCCTATTTCTCCTCGAATAACGGTGACGGGCTCTTCCGAATTCGGGCAACAGACATTGACCTCGCAACCAGCAAAGCGATTGCTCACCGAGTGGTGGCTGTCACCCAAACAACAAGTAGCAACGACGGATTCGCGTGTCCGAACGACCCAGTCGTCAGCCAACTCCCACCAACACCACCGAATCCAATTGACTGTTCAGTAGAGAAGAACCTCGGCTTGATGCAGGTCATCAATGAAGACGGCGTTGCCAACATCAAACAACTTGACCCTGCAACAGGCAACTACAGCAACGTGGGTCAGCTTGACTTCACCGCACTTGGCATATCCGAGGCGGCGATTAATGGAGTTGCGATAGATCCTCGCACGAACAATGCCTACGGCACGCTGGCTGTGGAAGGAGAGGGCTCTTACATTGTGCAGTTCGACTTAGCGGGCAATCTCGTGTACCTCGCAAAAGGCTCCATGGGATATGCCGGTGCTATTTCGAGTGAAGGTCTCTTCGTGGGAGGTGGCTCACAACTGGTGACGATGCAACTACCAACGCAATGGAGTCCTGACCGCACAACAGTGCCTCAAGCTGAAACTTCAACTCCTATCCCATTGTTAGAACTAGGCGACCTTTCGATTGTTGAGTTATCCGACGCATCCAACACCGAAGTCGCTGTTGCTTGGAATGGCACCAGCCAGAAACTCGTGGTTTTCCCCGTTAATGACCCAGCGACTCTTTATCAATATGAGGTTGATCTAGGGGATGACAGCGTGCCACCCGGAATGACAGGTGCGGCGTGGACGGCGAACGGAACGCTCTATTTCTCGTTCAACTCAGGTGATGGCGTAATGGCATTCGACCCGACAGCCATTGACCTGTCAAACGATGGGGGAGTGGTTCAGGGCGCATTAGTTCTCGCGTTTTCCGAAGCAACAATCTCAAACGACGGAATGAGTTGCGCAGAGGTGACCGAAGTGCCACCACCACCTCCGCCACCGACCACTACGACGACCACGACGACAGTCGCTCCGACCAGTACAACCGTTGCTCCGACCAGCACAACAGTTGCCTCATCGACGACAACTACTGCCCCGCCCTCAAGCGAAATCATTTTTGATGAAAACGGTGGCAGTGATTGCGCTGATCTTGACCAGTCAGGCACCCCAAGTGCATCGACCGCAGTAGGCGACTGTGAGCCAACCAAACCCGGACACACATTCATCGGCTGGAACGAAAATTGTGACGGAACTGGTACCTGGTATTCGGCAGGCGCAACCATCTCCTTCCCAGCGTCGGGAACGATGACGCTTTGCGCGGTTTTTAAACCCATTGAGCTCGCGAGTACTGGCCAATCGTCTCGACAGCCTCTCGCATTGGCATTCTTTGGAGCAGCAATCTCACTAGTCGTGTTTGCCAGTCGAAAATGGCTCTCGATTCGGTGATGCCGGGCACGGCGGCGAAGAAACGTCAGCGACTCAAAGTGTCGCCATGTCTCGTACTGGGATTCATCGTGATGATGATCTCGTGGGGGAGTACTGCAGACGCTCGTGCGAGGGAGAACCCCGGCTGCCCGGAGTGGGAGAGCCTTGCAGTTGAGGTGGGTTGGCTCGCTGAAGACCTTCCGATGTTGGGCCGCATCATGTGGGCCGAATCTAGATGCATTCCGGATGTTGTTTCATCGACAAACGATTTTGGCTTGTTGCAGGTCAACAAGGCGGTCTGGCAGAGCGATCTCGAGCAAATTGGATACGAAATGAGTGACCTGCTGGAGCCAAGAGCAGGTCTCAAGGCTGGTCTTTATGTTGCGAATCGGTTTGAAGCCCATGGACGATGCAAATGGGAGGCCTGGCAGCAGTCCGGATCGTGGTGCAACGATCAAATCCAGGTACGCCCGTTTGGGCAAAGCCGGGGAGTGCTTGCTTTCTCGGGCGCGGATTACTTCTTGCCCCTTGTGATCGCTGGTATCGGGTTGACTCCGTGGATTTGTAAGAAGGTTCGTCTAAACCGTCGTTGCCTGATAGATGAGCAATGTTTCTGATGAATCTGGCGTACCCGTAGTTCCCCGACTTTTAGATAGAGTTGAGTATATGAAAACAAACTTTATTAGGCGGTTCTCTGTTGTCGCTTTTATTTGTTTTGTTTCCACCATCGTTGGGTCCCAAAATATTGCGATAGCGGAAGGCGGCCCAGAGGTTCCGACCGATATTGATACGCCTGGAGACGGCTACATAGCGAGCTTTCATCCGGTTGACGCCAGAGTGGTGCTGATTGCTCACCACAACTCGCCAGTCGTTGGCTGTTGGTACCGAGTTGATCCTGACGATGACGGAACAACCGACGGGCCATTGGAGCCGTCCGACCCCTGTGAGGGCTGGAACTATCTCGATCAATACGTGTTGTTGCCAAGCGATTTCCGTTCCCCGACTTTTGACCCCGATGGAGCAACACCACTCGCGACCGAGTCAAGGAATCGTGGTGGAACAGGAGCGTCGCCCGCACTTCACTGGTCAGCTGACACGAATACGGTTTGGGTTCCAGCGTTCTACAACAAAATCCAGCAACCAAAGAATGGTTTCGTCCCGATTGACGTCACTGATATTGAGGCACCAGTCGTCGGAGCTGGAGTCGAGTTCAATGTCGTGGGGTGGTCACCGGTGCATCACGGCACCTCTCGACAGGCAACCGCAGGGTCAAAGGTCTACTTCCACGTCAAGAACGATGCAGGCAACAGGCAGGCTCTCGCCTCGTTCGACCCAGCGACACAGCAATACGAGGTTTATTCGACGTCAATCCCGGATGTAGAGAATGACGGTTGGGGCTATCAAGTAAGGCTCCTTGGATCGAAGGTGTACCACTCGCCAGCGGTAAAGGTGAGTGCAGTTGTCGGATCCGGACTAAGTGAGAATGCCAGTTCTTTTTTGAAGTTGTACTGCTGGGATACCTCATCCAACTCGACATGTTCCGGCTTCCAAACAAATCAATCGTTCGCGGGTGTTGGCCACCACCGTTTCGGTGAACATCGGAACACGAATGGTGAAACAGATGGGTTTTGTACCGACCTGGGCTGCTGGGACCTAGATGGGAATACTCACACCGATTGGTTCAACCCGTATGCGACCAATTTGGTTGACGTGCCCTACGACACTGTTGACTTCGAATATGGAGTAACGCAAGACCACAAACTGTTCATGTTTATGCCGGCATGGCAACAGGGGGAAACCGAAAAGGCGCAAATAACTTGTTTCGACTTCACGACAGAATCACTCTGCGCCGATTTCGAGCCAATCGCATCTGGGCGTGAACACAACTTGTACACGACGACTGAAGATCCCCATTCACCAGGTTGCCTATGGGCTGTCTCTCACTCCGGATTTACACGAGTATTCGACACAAATGGTGGCGCGGACTCCTTAGATGGCTGCGCTTTTGAGCCACAAATTACACCGACAACTACGACTACAACAACCACTACGACGGTGGTTGAGACCACGACGACGGTGGCTGAGACCACGACGACGGTGGTTGAGACCACAACTCTCCCTACCTACCTCGCATCAACTGGACAGTCATCTCGGCAACCACTAACTCTCGCGATTAGCGGAGCACTGATCTCGCTAGCACTCGTTGCTAGCCGAAGGTGGTTTGCAGCCGGTCGGTAGGGCCGGATCCG
>JALRDI010000096.1 GCA_023257035.1 Ilumatobacteraceae bacterium
CCAGAGAAACTCACCCCGTTTACCAGCGGCTCAACTATGGCAGCACGATCGAGTGTTCGAGATTCGAGATCCCGTTCAACCGATGAGAGAAACAACGGAGCACCTGCAATAAACAGTGCGACTCCTACCACTACGGCAAGCGCAATGGTCTTTTGACGAGAAGATGTTGGTGTCAGGAGAAACTCTGCCCGCAGCCGCAGGTGCGGCTCGCGTTTGGATTCGTAATTGCGAACCCTGACTGGTCAAGCCCATCTTTGTAATCAAGTGTTGCACCAACCAGAAGTTGTGCTGATGCGGGGTCAACGACAACCTTCACCTCGCGAAGGTCATGACCAAAGGTTGCCTGCTCGTCGTCTGATGCAATATCACCATCGAAAAACATCTCGTAAGAGAATCCGCTGCATCCGCCAGGGCGAACGGCAACGCGAAGGGCGAGCTCGTCTGCACCTTCACTGTCGAGAAGATCGCGGACTTTTGAAGCAGCTGTATCGGTAAGTGTGATCATTAGAACCTCCTGAACCTTCCGAAATTGTATCTGCCAAGGTGACCCGCAGGCCACTCATGGCTATTCTGACCTTATGTCGGCAGAACGCACGGCTCCGCCAACAGTGGAGGAAGTGACCGAAGTCTTATCGACGGTCATTGATCCGGAACTTGGCAGCGACGTTGTTTCGCTGGGAATGATTCCGCGGATTGAGGTATCCGCTGAAGGTCGGGTTGTGGTTGAGGTGCGTCTCACCATTTCTGGCTGCCCGATGCGGGCGGAAATTAAAAAGATGGTCGAGCAACGGCTTCTCGTGCACCCCGGGGTCGCCAACGTCAAACTCGACTGGTCCGAAATGGACTCTGAAGAGCGCTCGGCCGCGATGTCGACTGCAAGAGCAGCAGCCCGTGAGCGGGCACCAGAAACAGCGATCGGTCAGCGCTGCCAAGTACTTGCAATCTCGAGTGGGAAGGGCGGCGTCGGTAAAAGTTCGGTCACGGTGAACCTGGCCGCTGGCCTCGCCGAGCGTGGGTTCACCGTCGGAGTTCTCGACGCTGACATCTGGGGCTTCTCGGTGCCACGTCTCCTCGGAATGAGTGATCGACTCGAAGCATCTGAGGTAGACGGCCGGCCTCGAATCGTCCCTAATCGCCGCGTCATCGGCAGCGGTGTTCTTGAAGTTGTTTCGACTGGATTCCTTGTCGAAGAATCAACGGCGCTCATGTGGCGCGGGTTGATGCTGACGAAAGCAGTTGAACAATTCCTTCGTGATGTTGCCTGGGGTGACCTCGATTACCTGCTCATCGACATGCCACCTGGAACAGGTGACGTCCAGATGGGGCTCGCCCGCCTCCTCCCACGCACCTCACTACTCGTCGTCACGACGCCCGCCACTGCAGCCCAGCGCGTTGCACAGCGTGCCGCCGACATGGCACAGCGGTCGTTCCTCCCTGTCCTTGGTGTCATCGAAAATATGAGTGGCTTCATCTGTGAGCACGGAGATTTCCACCCGGTCTTCGGTCAAGGTGGCGGTCAGGCACTTGCAGAAGCAGTTGACGTGCCACTCCTTGGGTCAATCCCAATCGAAACATCGGTATCGGCCGGAGGCGACAATGGCGAACCGGTCATTCTCAGCAACTTGGGGGCCGCAGCAGAAGCGTTGAACGCGATCGTTGATCGCGTTGTCGAATCTGTCGCACCTCCGTTGAGTTCAGAAGACGAACTCGATGGGTGCGCGACAAAAATCCTCGCCGCGTTTGATGATGCCTTCGCAGCTGAAGATCAGCGGAATTTGGCGAATACGAATTCTGGTAGCGGCACCGAGTCGTAGTCGGCGTCGCCGGGCACGGCGATGCCAACAACATTTCCGTCTGCGTCGGTTTTCATTCGGGGAAGAATCGTCTGAGGGATTCCCATCGCTTCACCTCCCGCAAGGGCCGCATCCGCTGACTCAAATTGGCTCAACCACTTCAGGTTTTCAACCGTTGGAGGGAACATCTGAAGTTCACCCGCCTCCCAACGCTGAAGCGCATCTTGAGGGCGAACCCACAAACTGTCGATTGTCTCACCACCATCGTGCAATGGCTCTTGCACTTCGGGCGCACGCGCCAACAAGAATCGCGTGTCGAAACGGCGACCCTCACCAACCGGTGTAATCCAGTGGCTCACAAACCCAATCACATCGGTAACAAGACGAAGGTCATGCCTCGCGCAGAGTTCCGACAACGATTCAGTTCCGTTGTAGATGGCGTCTCGAGCCTCGCTCATCGGCCCGACGATGTCACCTTCGAAGCGGATCATTTCCGACTCGTTTGCTCGCCGAGCAAGAAGCACACCTGCCTCTTCAAAACTCTCACGGATCGCAGCAACGATCCATGCCAATCCTCCGCTTTCGAGTCCAAGACGAGCTGATGCTTCGGCGTCGTCAAGACCGTCACAAATTGCTTCCAGTTCTTCAGCGTGGTCGGTGCCGTCGACTTTGCCACCTGGGAACACATATTGTCCGCCTGCAAATGCCGCTGAGAGCGTTCGGCGCAGCATGAATACCTCAGGTCCACCCTCACCATCTCGCACCAACATCACTGTCGCAGCGGGGCGAACAGGAATGTCCTGTGCACGGGGACGCTCAGATTGCTCTTGTGGTGCTGATGCGGATGTATCACTGGCCATTCACTGACCGTACCTTGCGTGCGCTAATCCGACCGAGGTCAAACCTCAAGATCGTTATCAGGCACTTGTTGGCTTTCGCGTCCAAAACGCACGTAACAACCTGATGTAATCACGACTGCTACAAGAATGAACGCGACCGCCTGCCAGTTGTTGTTCAAGCTCGTGATGACACGGCGTTGGAAATTTTCAACGGCGATCGTGATTGGGTCGCTCTCGCTATTGATGTCGACAACCCAGAAGTAATACGCAAGGTAAAGACCCGATAGCACCACAAATGCACCAGCGATCTTTTCGATGCGATGCATCCCCCGTCTGAGCACACCAAGCAAGCCGATCTTGGCGACGGCGAGAGACACCGTTAGTGCCGTAATCAGCAGGCCCATCCCGGCTGCGTACGCGGCAACATTTCCGATGGCACCGATGAATCCATCACTTCGAACTGCAATGAGGGTGGGCAAGAACAAACCGATTGTGCACCCAAGTGACGCAACCGCATAGGCCACTCCGAAGAGAAACATCGATCGAACCCCTCGATCACGACCACCCACATCGAGTCGTGGGAGTGCAAGCCCTACTCCACGGCCACTCAGCATGGCGATACCCAGCACGATGAGCCCGACCGCGATCACGATGGTGGCGTAACGCGCATTTTGCTGAATCCATGAGGTGAAGTTGTACGTCACCAACCCAACGATGACGAACACCGTCATGAAGCCGGCAGTGAGCGCCGAACTCACTGTGAGTGCCCGGCGAATGCTTGCTCGCCGAACACCTAGCCCTGTTGACACCTCAGATGTATCTGCTCCGAGAAAGAACATGAGATATGTCGGCAACAGCACGAAACCGCATGGATTTACTGCTGCCACAAGGCCCCTCAGAAAAGACAGCGTCACGCGTCTGTGCCTTGCTCAATCCCGAAATATTCGGTGATGAGAGCTGTGAGCTCATCGGCAGTGAGCACTCCAGCATCTCCAACAATCTGACCCCGCGCGTTCACGAAGACGGTGTATGGAAAGCCGACCGTTCCCAGAGCGTCGGTCAGTTCTGCCATCGGGTCTCGGTACAGCTCATATGCCACACCCATGCTCGCTGCGAACTCTGCCATTGCGGTCGGCGAGTCAACAGGGTTGACACCAACAAATTTCACCTGGTCACCGAGCAATTCGTCCACCGCGGCAAAATCCGGCATCTCGCGTTGGCATGGCGGGCAAGCCGCAAACCACAAGTTGACGACCATTGGGGTGCCGACCAACTCCAACGAGTCGATGGTTGCTCCATCGACATCGATGATGTCGGCAGAAGGAAATACGGCACGAGTTTCGACTGCACCTTCTTCTGACAACTGATATTCACCCGGGTTCGTGAGCACCGTATCGACTTCGTCGTCAACGATCGCGTCTCTCACCTCGGGCGCACCCACTGCAACCAAACCGACCATCACGATTCCCATCGCAATAGCGAAGAGGCGCAGGCGAAGGGCTGGATTCACCCTTTCAGACTATTAGGCAACAAGGTGCGGTGGCACGGGCACCTCG
>JALRDI010000038.1 GCA_023257035.1 Ilumatobacteraceae bacterium
AAAACCTGTCGGTAGTTGAACGGTTGTTCTTCTACCGAGCGGCTGATGGTCGAGCGCAGTGTGAGTGGAATGTACTCAGTGACTGCAATCTTGACTTATTAATTAAATTTGTCACCGGGTGGGAACCCGGCAACTGAATTGACAGACAGTCGTATCTCAGAAACCGAAGTTTCCCCTGACCGACTGCCCGCACTGGCGTTCTGTCTTCTCTTCCGTTTTCAAGGAGCTACTGCTCTGACACATTCACTTTCGTGACTCGGTGTCACCCTCCAACCTTTCGGTTTTTGGGGCGAGTTGAAACGCTACTGCTCGCGAGGTGCGCGCACAACCCTGTCTCAAGAAAAAATCTGCAAAAGGTGATGTGACGTCCGTCCCTTCTGCATCAAGCGATAACCGCCCTTAAGAGGAGCGATTTCTGAGACGTTGGAATCGAGGTCAAGGACCTCACCGTTGCATCGAAAACCGCGCTGCTCGAGCGTGCGCCGAGCATCGCCTTTCGACTTCGCCAAACCGCACTGAACCAAGAGGGCCGGCAGGTCTTCGCAATCTGCTGCTGACACCTCAGTAAGTGACAACTCGCCTGCAACGACACGCATCGCTTCAGCATCAGCTTCACGAGGGTCAGACCCGAACAACACCGCCGCCGCGGCATCGGCGGCACTTGCCGCGCGTTCACCGTGAACCATCGCAGTGAGCTCGTGAGCGAGCGCCCTCTGCGCTACACGCTCATGGGGAGCAGTTGCATGCTGAACCAGAATCTCTTCGATCTCTTCGAGCAGCTTCAAACTGAAACGCATGAGACGATCACGCACGTCGGCATCATCGGTCTGCAGCCAGAATTGCCGGAACTGATACGGGCTCGTCCGCTCCGGGTCAAGCCAGACCGCACCTGATGCCGTCTTGCCGAACTTCGTTCCGTCGCTCTTGGTGAGCAGCGGCCACGTCAAGCCGAATGCCGACGCGCTTGCAGTGCGACGGATGAGGTCGATACCGGCGGTGATATTGCCCCACTGATCGCTACCGCCCATCTGTAACTCAACGTTGTGGGCCGAATGAAGATGACGAAAATCATTCGCTTGTAACAGCATGTAACTGAACTCGGTGAACGAAAGACCCGACTCGGCTGACAGACGAGACTTCACTGAGTCCTTGCCAAGCATCTGCGGAACTGACACATGCTTTCCAATGTCGCGGAGGAAATCAAGCAACGGCATCTGAACTGTCCAGTCGGCATTGTTCACCATTGTTGCCGGATTGACACCGGAGAAATCCAAGATGCCTTCAAGCTGATTCGAGATACTGCGCACGTTGTGCTCGAGTTCGTCGCGAGTCAATAAGTTTCGCTCTTCTGAGCGACCGCTCGGGTCGCCAACCATTCCCGTAGCACCACCAGCAAGCGGGAACACCCTGTGTCCATTCAACTGAAAGCGTCGGAGCCCTACCTGGCCAAGGAGATGTCCAACGTGCAACGAATCGGCCGTTGGATCAAAGCCGACGTACACACCGATTGGACCAGACGCCAAACGGGCAGAGAGCTGCTCACGGTCGGTGGTGTCGTGAATAAGTCCACGGGCATCAAGTTCGGCGATGAAATCCATACGCCCAACATCGTGCCACGACTCGGCTCAAGAACCGACATTGCCCGAGACCTACGCTGTGGTGATGCCTCATGACCCGACGAGCGACCAAGAGCTCGCCGCCCTCTTCGGTGACTTCGGAGCTTTAGTCGGGTCACGAGCACCGCT
>JALRDI010000297.1 GCA_023257035.1 Ilumatobacteraceae bacterium
TCGAATTCTTCGAATTGGAAGACGATGTCATCCGCAATCGCCACCGGACGAATTCGAACACGCTCAAGGCCAGTCTCAACCCCCGGACGTTGTCCGCGAATGGTGGCTTCAATGAGGTCGTTGGTCAATACGATGCGAGCAACAGCACTGATGTTGTCGGTGTCGATGGCGAGTTCGTTCGTCATGGCAGAAGATCCCGTGTCGCCGATGAGACGAGCGCGTTCCAGACTTCATCGTCCTCATACCCCAATGCCCACAATGCCACGCCCTGTATTCCAGCACGTCGGGCCATCTCTACTCGGAGTGCAACTCCGTCAGCATCAATCCAGTGCAGTTGCCGGGTCTGGATGCATTGGGTGAGGCCATCGTCGACCGTGAGCTCATAAGTCGCCGCCCACTCACCGGTAATGGCATCAGCAACTGGTTCGATATCACGGCGCAAGATGAGGTCGTCCAACGTTCCAGGGTTAATGCCAGTTCGACCTGGTGCGTCCACTGGACATTCGCCACTGATGGTCGTCGGCCAGTTATAGCCGTACGAGCCGATGCCGAGCACGATGCGATCATGGAACTCCGACGGCACTGCGAGAAGCACGCCATCAATGACTTGTTCGACCCATTCGAGCGGCGCGATTGGCCCAGGTTCGGCAACTGAGTAGTCGTAGGCCATGATGCGCAACGCATCAACGTGTTCAGCAATTGCACCGTGGTCGTAGACCCAATATCCGGGGTCGCCGGTGATGCTTTCGTCATAGACCGCCGGGATACTCACTGACAGGGTGCGACCATCGCTGTGCAGAGCCGCTGATAGTTCAGTGATGAAGGCAACCCAATTTGGCCGAGTTGTAGACCAGGTTGATGGGTCATCAGCAAATGCAAACTGCTCGTAATCGATGTCGACGCCGTGCACGTCGAGTTGTTCAGCAAATGCTCGGATTGCTTCGACATGGGCCGAGCGGACCACTGGTTCAGACAAGATGGTGGCCATCTGGCCTGCGTCCATCCGGTCGAGAAGTGACGGAACTATTGCAACTCCAGCCTCTCGGAGTTGGGCGAAGTAGGTCGCTGCAAGATCCTCTGGAGTGAATGTGTCAGATTCGATCGCGTCGAAGCCGTTCACTGAAAACCAGAACGGTGAGACTTCGCGAAGATTCTCAAACCGAGAGATGCCCGCATCTGGCTGTTCCAATATTCGGTCGAGAACCCAGTAGGGGGTCCACCCATCGATTGTTGCGGGCTTAGGTGGCAGCGGATCGGAGGTGGATGAGGGAGTTGTTGTCGTCGAGTCGGTCGGCCAAAAGGCAACACCGAGAGCAATCATGCAGATCAAGCCGAGCACACCAAGGAGCAGGCGCGACCTCGCCGCTGAGGTGGGTGCTTGCGGTTGCGGCTCTATGTCGCCCATAACGACTTCGCGTTGATGTCAGTGAGCGATGAAACGATACGAACGCCATCGACGGCGTTAAGCGGCTTCATATTTGGCACACCGATGACATGGCACCCAGCAGCGTGAGCCGAAGCCACACCTGTTGGTGAGTCTTCAATTGCTACGCATTGCGAGGGGTCAACACCGAGCAGCGTGGCAGCTGCGATATAAGGCTCGGGATGGGGCTTGCCGTGGGTGACTTCGTCTCCGAACACGGTGGCGGCGAAGGTGTCCTGTGGGAGTTCGGCAAGTACCGCCTCGGCGAACCGACGCCACGACATTGTCACCAGCGCACATGGAATAGATAACGACCGGAGTTCATCGAGAAGTTCTCGGGCTCCTGGTCGCCATGGCAGTTGCTCCTTGCACGATTGAATCACAGCATCAAGCAGATAGTCGACGACGGCTTTCGGCTCGAGGCCAACACCACCATGTTCGATGATGTAGGCCGCAGTATCAAACAGGTCGAATCCGACAACTGCATGAGCGTGTTCGTCGGACCATGTGTTGCCGAACGATTCGACTAATCGGTATTCGGCCGCGAACCAGTAGGGCTCTGTATCAACGAGTGTGCCGTCCATATCCCACAGCACGGCTGCGGGAGCATTTGACATCGTTCTCAGTTATTCCTGAACGAGCTCGATCAGGGTTCCGAAGCTTCCCTTGGGATGCATGAACGCGACTGTTGTTCCGCGACTTCCAGGTCGAGGTGCGGCATCGATTGGTGTTGCACCTGCGGCTACCATGGCGTCGAGGGCTGCAGCGCAGTCATTCACTCGGTAGCCGATGTGGTGAAGGCCTTCACCGCGCTTCTCAATTGCTTTCGCTACTGGTGAATCATCGCGAGTTGGCGTCAACAGTTGGACGTAACTCTCTGCAACCTTTAGCAGTGCTTCCTCAACTCCATCGGACTCGACGACCTCGCGGTGGTCAACGGTTGCGCCGAAGGCCCGCTGGTAATAGTCGATAGCCGCTTCGAGGTCTCGTACTGCGATAGCGACGTGGTCAATTTCGGTGAGCAACATGTCAATAGTTTGCCCGAGATCTCAGCCAGCGTGACGTCGGAACGTCGTAATTTTGTGCTCACCAATGCGGTCACGCTTCTCGGCATCATCAATGCCGAGCCCCTCTGATGGGGCGAGGCAAAGCACACCCGCCTTGCCTTCGATCTCGTTGCGGTGAACTGCTCGTGCCGCTTCTCCTGTCTCATCAAGGGTGTAGACCTTGCTGAGCAATGGCTGAATTCGGCCTTGGTCGATGAGTTTGTTTGCTGCCCACGACTCTGCATAGTTCGCAAAGTGAGATGACACAAGGCGCTTCAACTTCATCCAGAAGTGGCGGTTGTCGAATTCGACCATATAGCCCGACGTGGCAGCGCATGTGACGACTGTGCCGCCGCGTCGAACAGCGAAGATCGAGGCGCCCATTGTGGAGCGACCTGGATGTTCGAACACGATGTCGGGGTCTTCACCAACGAGTTCTCGAATGCGTCCACCGAAACGACGCCATTCAGATTCGTCCTGGGTGTGGTCGTCTTTCCAGAACGAGTATCCCTCGGCGCGGCGATCGATGACTGCCTCGCAGCCGAGGTCGTTGAGCAGCGCCGCACGCTCAGGAGAAGAGACCACGCCAATTGGTGTGCCACCACCGTTGAGCACGTACTGCACTCCGTATCCGCCGATCCCACCCGTTGCTCCCCAAATGAGCACAGAGTCGCCTTGCTTCATCCGGGCGCCATTCTCGCTGACGAGCATTCGATAGCTGGTCGAGTTGCAAAGAGCGTTGACCGCTGACTCTTCCCATGTGAGGTGGCTCGGCTTCGGCATGAGTTGGTTTGCCTTCACCACCGAGATGTCGGCAAGCCCGCCAAAGTTGGTTTCGAATCCCCAGATGCGCTGGTTTGTGGCGAGCATCGAGTCGTCATGGGCACTTGGGTCTTGATCATCGACATGGTTGCAATGCACTGTGACCCTGTCGCCTGGTTTCCAATTTCGAACCGCTGACCCAACTCTCAGCACAACTCCAGATGCGTCAGAACCAATGATGTGTTCATCGCGCTTGTGGCGAGCCGCCCACTCAGATTCACGAGCAAGCCGATCGAGAAACCCGAACGTGGGAAGCGGCTCAAATATTGACGTCCACACAGTGTTGAAGTTGATGGACGAGGCCATCACTGCCACGTACACCTCGTCGGGAGCGATCTCTGGAAGGGCGACTTCGTCAATATGCAACGACTTTCGCGGGTCTTTGTCTGCAGACTCGACGCCTTCGAACATTGCAACTTCATCGCGTTTAACGAATGCCGCGCGATATGACTCGGGAAGTGGCAGTGCAGCTAGCTCGTCACCAGAGGCACCTTGAACGATGGCTTGCTGAATCGCAAGTGTCTCAGAATTAGGGGATGACATAGATGAAACCTACCGGCCGGTAACTCCAACGACCAAGACGAACCAAACGCGAGGTACGGTTTCGCCATGACTTCTTCAAAGATCATTGCTGGAGCACGCACGCCGATCGGGAAAATGAGTGGCGCGTTCACGACGATGTCTGCTGCTCAACTCGGCTCGGTTGCGATCAAAGGTGCTCTTGAGCGTGCTGGAGTTGCACCTGCTGATGTCGACCACGTGATCATGGGCCAGGTGCTCATGGCAGGTCAGGGCCAAGTGCCGGCTCGCCAGGCGGCAGCGGGGGCGGGGATACCGATGGGCGTCCCTTCGGTCAACGTCAACAAGGTCTGTCTCTCAGGACTGAATGCGATTTATCTCGCTCACCAGATGATTATGAGCGGCGATGCCGACATCGTGGTCGCCGGTGGTATGGAGTCGATGACGAATGCCCCACACCTTCTTGCGGGCGCTCGCGGTGGATACCGCTACGGAAACACCGAACTCGAGGATGCGATTGTGAAAGACGGCTTGTGGTGCGCCTTTGATGCCTGCTTGATGGGAACCGGAACTGAGCAGTACGCAGATGGCTCGATCAGTCGTGAAGAGCAAGACCGCGTTGCAGCGGCATCGCACGAACGTGCCGCCGATGCGACGAAGAACGGACGACTCGCTGAAGAGATCGTTGCAGTTGAGGTTCCTCAGCGACGGGGCGACGCAATCACTGTCACTGAAGATGAGGGCATTAGAGCCGACACCACAGAGCAGAGTCTCGGCGGTTTACGCGGAGCATTCGGTGGGCAAGGCACGATCACCGCCGGTAATGCGTCGCAGATTTCCGATGGCGCTTCGGCGATTGTGATGATGTCTCAGCAGGCCGCTGCTGACCGTGGTCTCGAACCACTTGCAGAGTACGTCTCGTACGGAATGGTTGCCGGTCCAGATAACCCGTCGCTGCTTCTGCAACCTGCGAATGCCATCAGGGCAGCGCTCGCGAAAACCGATCTCTCGGTGGGTGACATTTCACTGTTCGAGCTGAACGAGGCGTTTGCGGCGGTGGGAATTGCATCAATGAATGATCTCGGTATCAGCGATGAGATCGTGAACGTCAACGGCGGAGCAATCGCAGTTGGCCACCCGATCGGTATGAGTGGTAACCGCCTCGCGCTGACGCTTGCACACGAGCTTCGTCGCCGAGGCGGCGGCTATGGCGCAGCTGCCCTGTGTGGCGGCGGTGGCCAAGGTGACGCTCTCATCATCAAGGTCTGAGGTTGAGCCCTGTGAAGGGTGCCTCAACAGTTTGAGTAATTCTTAGCGACTATGTCGCTTCGTTAATTCTCGTGCGACCCTCGAATGCGCGCCCCAATGTCAGTTCATCTGCGTATTCAAGATCACCACCGACTGGCAGACCGCTTGCGAGGCGTGAAACGGTGATTCCAAGCGGCGACAACATTCGAGCGAGATACATCGCAGTGACCTCACCTTCGGTATTTGGGTTCGTGCAGATCACAACCTCAGTGACCTCTTCAGGACCCAAGCGGGCAAGAAGCTCGCGGATTTTGAGTTGGTCGGGGCCGAT
>JALRDI010000350.1 GCA_023257035.1 Ilumatobacteraceae bacterium
GTGGGAGTTGCCCAGAAATGTTCCGAACTCCTCGAGGAGAGCTGACTTGCTCTTCGCCCCGACAATCCGGTGAACGGCTTCGCCGCCATTGAACACGATCATCGTTGGGATACTCATCACTTGATAGCGCATTGCGATGTCGGGATTCTCGTCAACATTGAGCTTCGCAATGGTCATTTGCCCAGCATTCTCAGAAGCGATTTCATCGAGGATCGGCGCCACCATCTTGCACGGTCCACACCACTCGGCCCAGAAATCAACAACGACAGGAACATTTGATGCTCCGACGGTTTCGTCGAAGGTGCTGGTGGTCAGATTGATTGAAGCCATGTCAGCCTTTCCTTTGAAAATGAATGCTCGTTACAGTTCAGAAGAGCGTGAAATGAGACTACCGCGACCAGCGAGGTCTTGTTTGTCACAAGTGTTTAATGCTGTGCTTCGAGCCACCGTTCGGTGTCGATTGCAGCCATACATCCAGAACCGGCAGCAGTAATTGCTTGACGGTAGGTGTGATCCTGAACATCGCCGCACGCAAATACGCCGTCGATATTGGTGTACGAAGAATCTGGCTGGGTTTGTAGATAGCCCGAATCATCCATGTCGAGAACCCCAGCAAACAGGTCTGTGTTGGGGCGATGACCGATCGCAATAAAGACACCAGTTACTGGCAGCGTTGAAACCGATCCATCAACGGTGTTCGTCACTTCGATGCCGTCAACCTTGTCGTCTCCGTTGATTTTCGTCACGGTGTGGTTCCACAGAACCTCAATCTTCGGGTTCGCGAATGCCCGCTCTTGCATGATTTTCGAGGCCCTGAATTCATCGCGTCGGTGAATCAGTGTGACCTTCGAGGCAAACTTCGTGAGGAATGATGCTTCTTCAATTGCCGAGTCGCCGCCACCAACAACTGCAATGTGATGGTCACGGAAGAAGAATCCATCACAGGTTGCACAAGTGGAAAGGCCATGGCCGATGAGGCGTTGTTCTTCCTCAAGCCCGAGCATCAACGACCGTGCACCAGTCGACACAATGACCGCATCCGCGTGGTATTCGTCATCGCGAACCCAGACTTTGAATGGACGAGCCGAGAAATCAACCTTGGTGACTTTTTCCGTGAGGAACTTCGCACCAAAACGTTCCGCTTGACCGCGGAAGTTTGACATCAACTCTGGACCCATGATTCCTTCAGGGAAGCCAGGAAAGTTTTCAACCTCGGTCGTCAACATCAGCTGACCACCGGGCTGATCGCTAGTCGATGACGGTTCACCTTCGATCACAAGCGGTGCAAGGCTCGCACGTGCGGTATATATAGCCGCCGTCAAACCTGCTGGGCCTGAGCCGATGATGATGACGCGTTCGTGTTTGGCTTCCATTTTTCTCCAATTCGACGATCTCTAAGATCAGGTGTCTGACGAGCGACGACGGCGCATGAGCAGGCCACCTGCCGTCAACATCAAGAGGCCACAGGCGAGATAACTCACATAGACCGATCGACTATGACCCACCCCGGTATTTCCAGTGATGAGACTGATGCCCGATTGCACCGCTCGGGTCAGCATGATGATTGCGGTGACTGCAAGCGCAATGCCAAGGATGAGACTGATCACTCCAAACACAATGCCTCGGACGACCTTGACAACATTGTTCGTTACTCGTTCGCGAACTACTCCAACAACGTTCTCAACACGGTCAGCGGTTTCTGCTGCCCAGTCGTCATTAGTGAACGGATTACCGATCATCCACAGGACTGTAGTGAGAACGGCAATGAAATCCAGTACCTAGGCCTCTTTTTTGGAACACCCAAAACAGCAACCGAAGAGGCCCACCCCCCCAACGATCGGCCGCGCTGTAAACACAGGTTCAAACGCTGGTCAAAAACCGGTTCAAAAATGTCGTCAGAACTTTGGACGAAGTGCCGTTATTTCGCAATTCCAGAAGGCTCGATTTCGGTTGGAGATTCCGGATACGTCTGTGAAAGTGCGATCCCATTCGTTCTTACCGACGGAGATGAATTCTGATTCGTATGTGAAATCTGCTTTCTTTTCATTTCCATAGAAAACTTCAACGTCGACATAGAAAGCGTTGCTCATGTCGAGCGCGTTTGTGAATTCCACTTCAGTTTGGATTGAGGTGTTGGCAACTGCCGTGACTTTGCACTTGGGGTTGAATCGGTGAAGAGGTTCTTTCCCTCCAACGAGTTGCTGGGTGTCAACTGGCTCTCGCTCGGCCGCTGGTTCTTCGGCTGCGGGTTGAAGTATTTGCGTAGTGTCGTTGAGAGAAGGGTATTGACGTTCCTCGCTGCGACCGTCTGAGCAGGAGGCAATTAAGA
>JALRDI010000075.1 GCA_023257035.1 Ilumatobacteraceae bacterium
TGTCCTCGCGTCGATCCGATTTCAACGGGTGTCGAACGAGGCGTACCTCGAGGTTCGAGAGCGGGTCGGAACAAATCTGTCAACACTTCAAGAAAATCTTGCTGGCGTGCGGGTGATCCAAGCATCTGCTCGTGTTGACGAGCAACGACGCCGTTTCTTTGTGTCGAATCGCGGTTTGTATGCCGCGCATCTCCGAACAGTGAAAGCGTCGACCTGGTATTTCGGAGTCGTCGAATTTTGCGGTGTTCTTGCAACAGCGCTTGGTGTTTTTGCAGGGGGATGGCTTGTGAGCCGCGGTGATGTCTCGGTTGGGACAGTTGTCGCTGTGGTACTTCTGCTGGCCAGTTTGTTTGAACCGGTTCAACAGTTGTCGCAGTTGTACAACACCGTGCAAGCAGCGACTGCCTCGCTGAAAAAGATGTTCGACATTCTTGATACCGAACCAGATATTGATGAGCACCACGGCGCAGTCGATCTCCCTGATACCGGTTCGCTCGTTGTTGCTGGGGTGGGTTTCACCTACCCAGGTGCTCAGCGGCCAGCCTTATCTCATGCAACGCTTGAGGTTGTAAGTGGCGAACGTGTTGCCTTGGTTGGGCCAACTGGCGCAGGCAAATCAACGCTCGCAAAAATCATCGCCCGTCTCTACGATCCCTCCGAGGGTGCAGTGTCGTTTGGAGGTATCAATCTTGTCGATGCGACGTTGTCATCACTGCGCTCGCAGATTGTTGTCGTGCCGCAAGAAGGGTTCTTGTTCAACGGAACAATTGCAGACAATCTTCGCCTTGCCGGCCCGTCAGCATCCGATGACGATCTTTGGGCTGCGCTCGATCAAATTGGCGCACGACGACGTTTTGAACTCATGCCTGATGGCTTAGACACCGTTGTTCGCGAGCGTGGTTCTCGCCTTTCAGCGGGGGAGCGGCAACTCGTATCTCTCGGTCGAGCGGCGCTTGTCGATCCGTCGGTACTCGTTCTCGATGAAGCGACCTCGAATCTCGATCCCGGGACAGAAGCAGAAGTGGAGATCGCTCTCGAACGGCTGATGTCTGGTCGAACGGTGATCGTGGTCGCCCACCGACTCTCGACGGTTCGGCGCGCTGATCGAATTGTCGTGTGTGACGACGGTCAACTCGTTGAAATCGGCACTCACGAGGAACTCGCCGCCCTTCCAAACGGCCGTTATGCGGCGCTCGAGCAAGCGTGGATTTCCAACCAGCCGACGGTTTCTGACCTCACTGCTGGCTGAAAATAAGCACGAATTCAACGAGGCCTTCGGGTTCGACTTTGATGCCGCTAATTGATGGGTCGAGGATGTCGTAGTCGGTAAACACGACAGGCACTGAGCCAATTACCCCGAGTCGCCCACCTTCAACTTTTGCTGAGATGTCAAATGACACTTGATTGGTGACGCCATGCATGGTGAGTTCGCCTGAGATCGTCGTTGCGATGGTCGCACCTTCGGTCGCGCTCACCCCGAGATCAAGAGGTTGGGTGAGGTTGAATGTGGCGGTCGGGAATTCATCGGTTTCCATGATCCTGCCTCGGAATTGGCCATCTCGCCTTCCGTCATCGCTTTGCATCGATGCAACATCGACAGTGAATTCGGCGCTGGTGATCGAAGTGTCGTCGAGAGTGATCGAGCCTGTCACTGACTCGGTGCGCCCAACGCCCTCGGTGTCGATTCCGAAGAGCACTTCAGCAACGCGGTATCCGACCTCAGATCCTTCGGTGATGGTCCACTCTTGTTGACCGCCTTCTGCCTGAGGGGTCGTCGACGGCGTTGACGCCTCGGTGCCTTCGCTGTCACTTTCCACAGTTGTCGACGGCGTTGTAGTGGCGGAAGATTCATCAGTCGTCGTTGTCTCGCTGAGGCGGTCCTCAAGATCGGCGACGTTGAATTCTTCGGGCGCATCATTGATGAACGTTGCGTAGACCCATGCTCCACCTACAACGAGTGCCACGAGTGCAACTGCGACCATGAGGAGGCGCGTGATGAGACGTTTTACTGCCATCCAGTCAGTGTTACC
>JALRDI010000205.1 GCA_023257035.1 Ilumatobacteraceae bacterium
GTCTGTTCGCAGCCCGCGCAGGATGCGCGGGCAAGATTCACCTCGTGTTTCATTTGACGTCTCCGTGACGTCACCGTCGAAGAGGGACTCATTGCGCTAAACGCTCTGAAGTGTTACTCGCTCTGCCACCGGTAATCACCAGCGTGTGTGGGTGCGTCGCTTGAACCTCGGCCGTCACTTCCGCGGCAGCTGGAAACGAATGCTCATGGGAGACCGACAGTAAGACCGCTACCGCATCGGTTTCTTCAACGACCTGAGTAAATGAACTTGCGGGACAGTCAGAGCCCAGGTCGATCACCGACCAACCCTCAGCTCGGACGAGGTCTGCAACCACCGCACTCGGAATTGAATGATGCTCACCGGATGGCGAACCGACCACCACAGTTCCACGTGACCGTCCACGCCGGTTGAGTTGTGGACCCAAGCGCCCGAGCAAACGCTGAACAACAACTGTTGCGCGATGTTCATCTGCGACAGCAAGTTCACCTGCGGCCCAACGAGCGCCGATCGATTCCATCGCCTCGGTGATGTATTCGGTGTACACACGATCGACCGTTGATCCTGCTGCCATCGCCGATTCGATGACACTCCATGCACCCTCAACGTCGCCGGCAATGAGACGGGCTTCAAGACGCGAGGCCCACGGAGCGTGACGGCGTGTCCGCCCCTTCGGGACTTCACCTGTTGCTGCCACACCTGGACGTGAAAACTGCTCTAGATCATTGAGAGATACACGCCAACCTGCAGAAGTTCTCGTGGCATTCAGTTGACCTTGACGAACGTACCGATACGCGGTCATGTAATGCACGCCGAGGCGCTCTGCGGCCTCATGCAACGTCACGTCGTTCCCCACGGGAACTGACGTTAGAAATAATTCAGAACCGCTGCGTGACTGTGCAGGGCTTTAGGTCTTAACCGTTTTTGGCTGCCCAGCGCTCTTTCGCAGCCTTGCTTCGCTCGAGAAGATGAGCCGGCACACGCTGTGCTGCCGCAGAGAGTTCTTCGCCGCCCTCGCCAGTGCTCGCTGGTGCCGCGGCCTCTTCAGGCTGAAGATCTTCGAATGATGGAGGTTCTACACCTGGGAGCCAGTACTGGTAGAGGTTTGAGACAATGTCGGTCAATCCTTCACCGGTGCTGCCACGGGAGAGTTCGACGGTGACGATATTGGAAAACACATGTACGGCATCGACCCCGCCATGGTCGATCAATCGACGTGCGAGCACGGCACTCGGCCGGTCACCACGTGCTTCTTCAACCGTGCTGAACCGCTCATGGCCTTGACCAGAGAGCGTTCGGTTGAGTTCGAACCTCAACGTGCCCGGCTGATTCGTTGCCTTTTCTGTGACGCCAACAAGTTGTCCCATACGAATCACAAACTATCGCAGACTGTCTGCTGCGACCTCGTCCATGAGAGAAACCACACTGCTGCCGACCCGAACACACCCCACCGGTGGTCGATCGGGGGTAACGTTTCCCTGTGCCCAAATGGCGACTCCTACGCGCCACCGAGAATCCCGCTCGGCTGGTGCTCACCGCATTCGCATCACTCATTGTGATTGGCACAATTCTCCTTCGTATTCCCGGAGCGTTCGATGGCCCTCAGCCTCCGCTACTGGATTCACTTTTCACCTCGACATCTGCCACAACGGTGACCGGGCTCGCGACGCTTGATATCTCTGGTTTTAGTGCATTCGGTGAAGTCATCATCTTGATGCTCATCCAGATCGGTGGGTTCGGCATCATGGCCCTGGGTGCAATTCTCAGCGTTGTTGCGTCGCACCGTATGGGTCTCAGCCAACGCAAACTCGCCGCAGCCGAATTTGGAACACTCGACAACGGGGTTCTGGCCGAGGTTGATCTACGTGGCATCCTCAGACGCGTTGGCGAGATCACCATCCTGGTTGAGTTGACACTCGGACTCATTCTTTTTCTTCGTCTGTGGACCGGTGGTTACGAGAACTTCACTCGATCGCTCTACTCCGGGCTCTTTCATTCGATTTCAGCGTTTAACAACGCAGGCATTTCGCTCTACTCAGATTCGCTTGAACGTTTCCACGGCGACCCTTACCTGCTCTTACCGATGTCTGCCGCGTTTATTTTTGGAGGGTTTGGGTTTCCAATCATCATCGAAGTGCTGCGACAGATTCGCGGCACAGGCCCTGTTGGTCAGCGCTCCCAACGGCGGGGACTTGCCCGAATCGACCCCAAGCGCTGGAGCCTTCACGCGAAAATCACGGTGACGTCGACCATCGCCCTCGTCATTATTGGTCCGATTGTGTTCGCAGTACTCGAGTGGGCGAACCCCTTAACGCTCGGCCCGCTCGACATCGGTGAAAAATTCCTTGCCTCATGGTTCCAAGGCACGACACCGCGAACTGCCGGTTTCAACACGATTGACATCGGCGGCCTCCAAGAGCCGACTCTGCTGTTCGTTACCACTCTCATGTTCATCGGCGCCGGCCCAGCATCGACCAGTGGTGGCATCAAAGTCACCACTTTCGCAGTTCTCGCGTTTGTGATCTGGGCAGAGGTTCGTGGGCGTCACGATGTCAACGTGTTCGGGAGGCGTCTCAGCCGAGGTGTTGTCCGACAAGCGATCACCATTGCGTTGCTCTCGGTCGGGTTGGTCGTCGCGACGGCGCTTGTGCTCGTCGGGACAATGGATGTCACGCTTACACCAGCCCTGTTTGAAGCGACATCGGCATTCGGCACCGTCGGCTTGTCGACCGGCCTCACCGGCGAACTGAACGGAATTTCTAGAGCATTACTTGTCATTGTCATGCTCGCTGGCCGTATTGGCCCAATGACGTTCGTGACCGCTATCGCACTCAAAAATCGAGACCTGCCCTATCGTTATCCCGAGGAGAGACCGATCATTGGCTGAGAGAATTACACGCAACGTGCAAAACATGCTCGATGGCATGCGCGGCAAGCGCTTTGAACACTCGGGCGAAATTGTCGTCATCGGCCTCGGCCGGTTTGGTAGCGCACTAGCAAATGAACTGATGCGACTGGGCCACCCCGTTCTCGGTATCGACCGCGATGCTGCGCGAGTTGATGAGCACAAGGGCCAGCTCACCGAGGTTGCCGAAGCTGATACAACCAGTGAGCGCGCGCTTCGCGCTCTCGGCGTTCACGAAGCGCTCACAGTGGCCGTATGTATCGGTAGCGGAATTGAGGCAAGTGTGCTCACCACCGCACTACTGGTCGAACTTGAAGTGAAGAACATCTGGGCCAAAGCAATCACCTCTGACCACGGTCGGATCTTGTCAAAGGTTGGCGCTCATCATGTGGTGTACCCAGAGGCCGAGATGGGCGAACGCGTTGCTCACCTCGTCACCGGCAAGCTTGAAGAATTCGTTCGACTCAACGCAGCCGATGAAGTTGGCACACCGATCGATCCTGATAATGAATTCGTGATCAGCCAGATGATGGTGCCAAGCCACGTGGCCGGAAAAACACTTGCAGCGGCCGGAATTCGCAACGAATTCAAAGTGACCGTGGTCTGTATCCAGCCCGAGGGTGGAAAATTCACGTATGCCGAGGCTGACACGATTCTCGGATCTGAGGATCACATCGTCGTCGCTGGCCATCCAGATGATGTTGAGCGCTTCGCCGGCTTGGATTAATCCTTAACAGGGTTGGGCATTTCGCCACTTACACCAGTACGTTCGCCGCAATGTCATC
>JALRDI010000209.1 GCA_023257035.1 Ilumatobacteraceae bacterium
CATCGACCCTACGAACAGTGATCCCGGAATATGGCGGAATCGCATTCGACAAGAAGTGCTCCCGCTGCTGAATGACATTGCGGAACGTGATGTCGTGCCGATCTTGTCTCGCAGTGCCGATGTGCTGCGTCAAGACGCCGATTTTCTTAACGAATTGGCAGCGACCATTGACCCGACTGATGCCAACGCGCTCTGCGATGCAGATCCTGCAATTGCAGTGAGGGCACTTCGTCAATGGTTGACCGGTGATGGATATCCGCCGAGCATGGCAGCGATCCAGCGGGTGCTTGGGGTAGCACGGGGCGATGCAATTGCCTGTGAAATCGACGGAGGCATTCGTATTTCGCGCTCAAAACGTCGTTTGCGGATTATTACGCCGGATGGTGCGGCAGAGTAGGATGGCCTTTCGTATGACTGCCTTTGGAGCCTCCGCATGATGCCGCCAAAACTGCGTGGCAAATGGGCCTTGGGCATCCAGCCGCGCAATTTCACATGGATTTTGAAGGACAAACTCGCGATTTGTGAACGTCCGGGCGGGTTCGGTTCAAGCCACCGACGTGTTCGCCGTCAGGAAGAAATCATCTGGATCCGTGAAAACGGCTTCAACTACGTCGTTTCGATGATCCAAGCCCCGCACAACTTGCACAACTACGAAGAGCTCGGCCAGCCATATCGCCACCGCCCCATGCGTACCGACAACATCGATGCATGGTTAGGTGCGCTCTACCGCGAACTCGATGATCTGATCCGTGCCGGGCAGAAGGTGCTCTTTCATGGCGAAGAACTCGGCGACCGTGTCGTCGGCGTGATGGGTGGCTACATCCGTTGGGCTGGTCTCATCGAAGATGCCACCGAGGCAATCACTGTCACCGAACAGTTGACGGGTCGGAAGCTCGACCCATTTGCGCGAGAAGTCATCCTTCGCGCTCACGAACTCCGCTGACATGGCTGATGTCGACTGCGTTGTTGTTGGCGCGGGTATCGCTGGCCTCATCACCGCTCGTAACCTCGCCCAAGATGGTGTAACGACGATCGTGTTTGACAAGGGTCGCTCGGTTGGTGGTCGCCTCGCAACTCGCCGGATCGGTGATGCTCGACTTGATCATGGTGCCCAGTTCATGACGGCACGATCGAACGCATTTGCGGCACAGTTGAGCGATTGGCAGCAGCGGGGTCTCGCTGATGTCTGGTGTCACGGATTTGAGAGTGATGACGGCCACCCCCGCTGGATCGGCGTCAATGGCATGAACTCGTTGGCGAAAGACCTTGCCGCCGGTCTCGACGTGCGGGTTGACCATCGAGTGTTCGCTACTGCCTGGAACGACGGCGAATGGCTGGTCACTTGCGATGACGCAAGTTCAGTCACGGCATCAACTCTCGTTCTTACTGCACCGACGCCGCAGTCATTTTCGTTCGTGTTCGAGGCTGTTGGAACGCTTCCTCGTGAGTTGTCGTCCGCTGATCACGACCGAACAATCGCACTGCTCGCAGTGCTCGACAGTCCGTCGGCATTAACTGGTTCGGGTGCGCGTCATGAACCGTCAGATGACATTGCGTTCATTGTCGATCACGCGGTGAAGGGCATTTCGTCGGTGCCAGCAATCACGATGAATACGTCACCGGCGTGGAGTGAGCAATATTGGGATGTTCCACCGGAAGAGATTGAGCAGGCCCTCGTCGACCTCATTACGCCGTTTCTTGGATCATCCAGCATCCTTAAGCAACAGGTCAAAAAATGGCGGTTCGCG
>JALRDI010000261.1 GCA_023257035.1 Ilumatobacteraceae bacterium
GAAGACTGGCGACTTGACCGAAAGATGTTGTTTGATCTCCTGCGTGTTGGGCGTGATCTCGGTATTCGAGTGTTCTCGATGCTCGCGATTTTCACTTCCGGCACAGTCCTCGCAGCGAGAAGTGGAGATGCAGTGCTCGCCGCACACCAAATTGTCAACGGATCGTTTCTGTTGCTTGCCCTTTGTCTAGATGCGGTTTCCATCCCTGCTCATACGCTCCTAGGAGAGTCCCGGGGTTCTGGAGAGCGCAAGCATCAACGTCTGATTGCTCAGCGTGTCTATTTCTGGAGTGCTGTAGTTGGCATGTGCATAGCGATTGTTGTCTTCGTACTTTCCGATGAATTGCCGAGGCTCTTTACAGCAAATGAGGCGGTCCGAGACGCCGCAGCGGGTGGGCTGCAGTTGCTTGCAATCGGGCTCATACCTGGTGCGATCGCATTCGGAGGAGATGGAATTCTCATTGGGCTTTCCGATAACCGCTTCTTAGGCATAGCTGCATTCGGGCACACGGTGATGATGGCGAGTGTGCTGTTATTCGACAACGTTCGCCATGGTCCGGGGTTAGCGACTATCTGGGGTCTCCTAGCATTCTGGATGCTGATTCGCGCTGTCACAGTGGTCTCCAGAAGTCGGTTGTTACTCAATCGGTAACGGCGCCTCAGATGCTGTCAGCTTGTCGCAACAACTGGGCCCAGGCGCCCTTTCCGCTTGCGGTTTCAATTGTGAGGGCATCGCTCTTCGCCTGAACCAACAGGTGTCTACCGAGCTCTTCATGTTGGTGGTAGCGACGGAAGTTTTCGGTACGCGGACCCAATACCGTCGCAACAATTCGCTCAAAGGTATTGAGATCTGAACAAATCTTTCCTACATCGTGTAACAGCACGCCCGCACGAACTTCCGACGGGGCGGATTGTGCGAGTAGATCAAACCGTTGGAGAACCATCACCGAATGAGACCGGTCAGCTGGAGACATTTGCTTCCAGAGTCTGAATTCCTCTTCGCTAAGTAGCGACGCGATTTCAGTCAACTCAGTCGAAGAGATGCTTGGCGGTCGAAGGGAATACCAGGTTCGACGGATGAGGTGGTTTAACACGATGAGTTTCTCCGCTTTGCCCGCGGATGCGCAGCAACATACGAATCCCAAAGTCGCTCCTGGCTCACTCGGGTATACAACTGAGTCGTTGAGATAGACGCGTGCCCCAATATTTCTTGGACGATTCGGAGATCGGCACCATGATCAAGCAGATGTGTGGCACAGGAATGCCGGAGGACATGAGGCGACAGGTTTTCGGTGATTCCAGCTCGTTCTCCGGCTTGTTTGATGACGAGCCAGATTCCTTGCCGAGAAATTCGGCCACCACGTCGATTCAAAAACACTGCTTCGGCATCGTCACGTTGCCGCCACTGATTTGGTACGAGGAGTGGTCGACCCTGTGGTCCGTACCAATCGTCGAGAGCCGACAGAGCACTCAATCCAAACGGAACAATTCGTTCTTTTGCACCCTTTCCGAACAGTCGGACCAACTGACTATCGAAGTCGATATCTGAAGTCGAAAGCCCAACGATCTCGCTCACTCTGGCCCCAGTGGCATACATCAATTCGAGAATTGCTCGATCACGACGAGATAACGGATCCCCAGCTGAGCATGACTCAATGAGTCGAACTATTGAGTCTTCGTCAAGGGGCTTTGGAATTCCTGATGGCACCTTCACGCCGTCAAGACCACCCGCCGGGTCATCACCTCGAATCGATTCCGCCACCAAAAAGCGGTGCAACATTCGAATTGCCGCAACATTTCGTGCCACCGAGGTGGATGCAGCACCACCCTTCTCCCTCTCGGCGATGAACGCAACGATTCCTTCCTCGCCAACACTCGACAGATTGCTTTCTGAGCGTTTGAGGAATTCGACGTAACGTCGCAAGTCACGTCGGTACGCATCAACCGTGTGTGAACTCCGTCCCCGCTCTGTAGAGAGCCAGAGAAGGAAATCTTCGACCTCGAGAGGCATTACCGAAGGATCAAGACGAGAAGAATTCACTCCCTCAACGAATCCTCTCTTGAGAGCATTCGTTCCGCGAGCAGCAAGAGAACAACCGTTTTGGCATCTGTGATTTCACCCTCATCCACGAGCGAAATGGCCGTTCGCAATGGGAGGTGATGAACTTGCATGTATTCCTCCTCGGGTCCTTGACGATTGGAATCTCCTTGAACACAGTCGGTTGCGATGAAGAGTTCAGTTACTGCGTCTGACATTCCCGGAGACGGTTTCAACGAGAATACGTGTTCAAGTTTTCCCGCAGTCAGCCCTACCTCTTCGAGGAGTTCTCGACGCGCAGTTTCAGATATTGGTTCCCCCGGAACGTCACGCATTCCTGCTGGAACCTCCAGAATGGTTTCGCCATAGACCGGCCTGTACTGCCGCAAAAGAATGATCGACGGCACCCCTTCGGGGTCAAACAGTAAAGGGAGAACGGCTACCGATCCCGGTGACCGCACGACATCTCGGGTAAACGTGTTGCCGTGTGGGTCGCTAAAGGTGCCGACGACGACATCCCAAACACCACCGGTATGGACAAGTTCGTCACCGTGATGACGAAAACCCGTCATCAGTTCACTCTCGCGGAGCTCTTCTCCTGGCGATCGGAATGCTCGAGTGCGGCCCCGATCAAATCGCGGAACAGCGGATGCGGACGGTCAGGACGACTCTTGAACTCTGGATGCGCCTGCGTTGCCACCCAGAACGGGTGATCAGGAATCTCAATGAACTCGACGAGGCGTCGATCGGGTGAGATACCGCTGCACACCAGTCCGGCCTCTTCCAGTCGGGAGCGATATGCGGGATTGAACTCATACCGGTGTCGATGGCGTTCGCTAACAACGGGCTCGCCGTATGAAGAATGAACCTTCGAGCCTGGGGTGAGCACGGCGTAATACGCTCCCAACCGCATCGTTCCACCCAAGTCGGTGACATCACGCTGATCGTGCATGAGGTCAATGACTGGATGCCTACTGGAAGCCTCAAATTCAGTCGAGTTTGCCTCGTCGAGACCCGCTACATCACGGGCGAATTCGACTGTCATTGCGTGCAGTCCGAGGCAAAGCCCGAGACATGGGATGTTGTTCTCTCGAGCGTGGCGGGCGGCAGCAATCTTGCCCTCAAAGCCGCGGGAGCCGAAGCCTCCAGGAATCACAAGTCCGTCAACGTCTGATAGTCGACCTTGCCCAAGTAGCCCTTCAACGTCTTCTGCTTGGATCCACTCGATCTCAACCTTGGCTCCGTGATGGAAACCTGCATGCTTGAGGCTTTCAACCACAGAGAGGTACGCGTCTTGCAGCTGCACATATTTGCCGATCAGGCCGATGCGTACTGGTTTTGTTGCGGCTTCAACCGTTTCAACCAGTCCATTCCAACCGCTGAGATCAATCTCTGTGTCGTCTAGGCGAAGAATATCGAGACACACCGAATCGAGACCCTCATCGTGAAGCAACAGCGGCAATTCGTAGATGTTGCCAACATCGAACGCATTCACCACCGCTCGCTCATCAACATCGCACATGTTAGAGATTTTGTGTTTCAATTCTGTCGAAAGTGGTGCTTCGCTTCTGCAAACAATGACATCTGGCTGAATGCCACGGCTACGAATCTCAGTCACTGAGTGCTGTGTTGGCTTTGTCTTCTGTTCTCCCGCAGGCCCAATAAATGGAACGAGCGTCACATGGATGTAGCAGACGTTGTCACGACCGGCATCTTTACGGAACTGGCGAATTGCCTCGAGGAACGGCAGGATCTCAATGTCACCAACCGTTCCACCTACTTCGGTAATAACGACGTCGACATCATCAGTCGAAACACGCTCAATCCGTCGCTTGATCTCATCGGTGATGTGAGGAATTACCTGAACGGTCTTTCCGAGGTAATCACCTTTTCGCTCAGCAGCCATGACTGCCTGGTAAATAGAACCAGTTGTTGCGTTCGAGCTCCGGGTGAGAGATTCATCGATGAATCTCTCGTAGTGCCCAAGGTCAAGGTCTGTTTCGCCACCGTCATCAGTAACGAAAACCTCGCCGTGCTCATAGGGGTTCATCGTGCCCGGGTCGAGGTTGATATACGGATCCAGCTTCTGCATCGTGACACGAAGACCACGCATTTTGAGCAGACGACCAAGAGAGCTCGCGGTTAACCCCTTACCGAGAGAACTGACCACACCACCCGTTACGAAAATATGCTTGGGCAACTGATCCTCCGTCCTAATCGAGCCCACACTCGTTGCTGACGGAATAACACCATACCTCGGTTGCGACTCCGATGGTGTCCATCTCAGCGATCGAGCAGCCGACGTGCGACTGTCACTGATTCTTCATCGTGCGAACCGGTGAGCATTCTGGCAATCTCTTGCTCCCTAGCGGCATCTTGGACGTAGTTCGGAACAGAATTCGGCGACCCGTTTATGTGTTCCTTGGTTACGACGAGGTGTGCATCCGCGGCGGCAGCAACCGTGGCAAGGTGGGTGACCACAACGATTTGGCGGTCTTCTGATGCCTGTCGTAGAGCATGAGCGATCGCCTCACCAGCAGATGCGTCCACCCCGGAGTCAATCTCGTCAAATACCGTGCACATTGCACCGCTTCGTCGCCCAGCAGCAAGGTCTAATGCGAGCATGCACCGCGCTGTCTCACCACCTGATGCAACTTTCCCAAGTGGGCGCAATTCATCTGAGCCATTTGACGAAAACAGAAAATCGACCGCTCCCCCATCAATTCCGTCAACCTCAACCTCAAAACGGGAATATGGCATCCCCAACATCGCAAGATGACCGTTCACCTCTTGAGCGAGTATTGGAGCACGATCAGACCGCTCTCGTCTCAGGTCATCGGCTGCCTTCAGATATTCCTTCTCAGCAACCGCTAAAGAAGCTTCTAATTCTTGAAATCGAACGTCGTGGTGTTGAAGTCGTTCAGATTGCTCTGCGATCTGGTCGCGATAGCTGAGAACTTCGTGAATAGTTTCTCCGTACCGCCTACAAAGACCCTTCAGTGACGAAATTCGCTCGCGCACATAATTGAGACGGCTGGGATCTTCCTCAAGCTCAGACACTTGTGAACGAAGGTCATTCGCAATATCGGACAATTCTGCGAGTGCACCATGAAGTCTCGCTGCTGACCCCTCAAAACTCTCCACTTGCTCAAGTTCTCGCAGCAGCGACCGCAGGTCATCATCGTTATCGAGAATGGCAATCGCGTCATTGGCGACACTTCGTACACGATCAACGTCACTTAAGAGCTTCTCTTCAGTCTGTAAATCAACGAGTTCGCCTAGTTGTGGAGATACGTCATCGATCTCACGAAGCTGATATTCAAGGAAGTCAATCTCACGTTGACGCTCGGTCGCTGTTCCACCGAGTGTTGCCATCTCAGCTTTCAGTGCAGCAACGTCACCCGAAAGCCGGTCGGTTGACTCTCTAGAAATCTCTCCAAAGTCATCGAGAAGGTCTGATCGAACACGGGTGCTGCCAAGCCGATGCTGTTCATGCTGCCCATGAATTTCGACAAAATCTGATGACATTTCCGCCAGCGCAAATGCAGTGGATGGACGGCCGTCGATATATGCGCGGGATCGACCTTCTCGAGGAATAACCCTTGAGAGCACATGCTCAACGACTGCTCCATCCTCATTGGTTGTTTCGATACGAAGATCGATCCTTGCCTCGTCGCACCCTGCCCGAACTGCATCCGATTCGCTTCGTGCACCGCACGCTAAGGAGAGAGCGGAAAGAAGAACGCTCTTACCAGCACCACTCGCTCCTGTTATGGCAATGAGTCCAGAGTTGAAGAGCACCGTTGCCCGCTCGATAACGACAAAATTCTCTATGTGAAGCTCTCGAATCATGTCATCGGTCAAACAGGCTAAATTTCGCCTTCAAGACTTGGTGATAACGGTGCTCACCGAAGCGAATAAACGAGGCGGTTCGAAGGGACGGCTTACAGGTCACTCTCGATGCGTCATCCAAGTCAGCCACTGTTACGCCATCGACGACGAGAGCGGCAGACCGATGACCGGCGACCTCGATCTCGACGATTTCAGAAGGATCAAGCACGAGACTCCTATCAAACAGCATGTGAGGAGCGACGGGGGTTACCAGCATTGCACGGTGACGTGGAGAAACGACCGGACCACGCGCTGACAAGGAATATGCCGTTGATCCAGTAGGCGTTGAAACGATCAGGCCATCAGCCGCGTACGATGTAAATGCATTTCCGTCGATGATCAAGTTGAGGCGAACCGTGTTGCCTGATTGCCGCTTCTCAACAACCGCTTCGTTCAACACCGTCCACTGACCCAACGATGACCCATCTGAACTATGCGCCTCAACACTCAGCATCATCCGATCTTCAGCGAACCACTCGCCGAGATCAGGCCCCTGGGTGAAACGTTCGAGAGCGTCCGGCAATCCGTCACCCTCAACTTCGGTCAGGTAGCCCAAATTCCCAAGATTGACGCCGATGATCGGAACCGGAGCACCATCGAGTAACCGAACTGCACGAAGAACGGTGCCATCACCTCCGAGACAAAGCACCAGATCTGCCTCCGACGGATCACCTTCAAAGGTGTGCAAGCCCGAATCAGAAAGTGCCGCAACGTCGCTTTCACCTATGCCGCACGAATGTCCACGATCTGAAAGCCAAGACGCTGCTACACGAGCAAGGTCAATCGCACGGGGCTGACGATGGTGGCCGACTACGAGCACCTTCATAGAGTCACCGGTCCATCGCTGGGGGCCGTGAGCGCAAGCAAATACTCACGATTACCGTCGGCTCCGTGAATCGGACACTCCATAACCCCTATCGTGTCACAGCGAAGCCCCTCAAATGCACTGCGGACCTTCTCCAATGCCATTTGTCTGTCGGAGTCTTCTGAGATCACGCCCTTCCCTTCTGACGCAATCTGCCGTCCAACCTCAAATTGAGGTTTTACGAGCAAGACCATTGGCGCCCCTAAACGACAAAGCGCGATGAGGGATGATGCGACAGTCGTCAGCGAAATAAAAGAGAGATCCGCAACAAGAACGTCGAATGTGCCACCGATAGCGGCCGGATCCAATTCGCGGATATCGGTTCTTTCCATCGATGTCACACGGCTATCAGTCATAAGCCGTTGGTGAAGTTGTCCTCGGCCCACGTCGACAGAAAGAACCGTCTCTGCACCATGCTGCAATAGGCAGTCGGTGAATCCTCCCGTTGACGATCCGCAGTCGATCGCACGGCTACCGCTCACAGCCTGGGATATCAGCGGCCACTGTTCAAGCGCAGCCAGCAACTTTTCACCACCACGGCCCACGAATCTGGCTGGTGGTCCATCTACAGCAACCGATTCACCTGGCGACACCATTCGAGACGACTTGTCGGCCACCGCACCCGCCACGCGAACACGTCCAGCAGCAATTGCATCCGCCGCGGCGGTTCGACTCGGCAACAGGCCGCGGCGAACCAACTCAACATCAAGGCGCCGACGTTGCTGTGCCATTACAACTCCCCTAGGAGCTGCGGTAGCGCATCGCGTAAACATGGCGACTCGTGCCACACGGAAACGTCGACGGCATCAGGCGCAACACCACTAGAAACCGCGAGAAAATTGCAGCCAAGGCGAGCAGCAAATCGGCCATCAGTCGTGTAACGGTCACCGACCATCACCGCTGCTGTGGGTTCAAATGTGCCGATCTGTTGGCGTAGCGCCGCTGCCATTGGTTCGTGCGGCTTCCCTGCGAGCTGAGCCACTTGACCTGACGCCGCTTCAACTGCCGCCAAGATCGCTCCGCCTCCTGGAGCCTCTCCAGAGACGGTTGGAAATGTCGCATCCGAATTTGTTCCGATAAGGCGTGCTCCCATGCGCACTGCACGTGACGCCCGATGAAGTCTCTCATAGTCAAAATCGGTATGTAGACCAACGATCACTGTGTCAACTGGCACTTCTTGCACATCGGTAGAATTTGACACGGCGATAGCACCAACCGCCGTGACAGCCTCTTTGACTCCTGGTCCTCCACAGATAAGGACGCGCTCACCTTCATGAAGCATCGAAGCTGCTGCTTGTGCGCTGGTAATTATCTGATCCTGATGATCGATACCAGCCCGCTGAAGTCGCTCCAGATAATGAGAAGGCGGTCGATTTGAGTTATTCGTGACAAACCAAATCGACACCCCTCGTCGATGCAGTTCCGAGAGTGCCGTCGCGGATCCTTCAATCATCTGGTTTCCACTCCACACCACGCCGTCGAGATCGCATATCAGGTGCTGGAGTTTCGCCACGCAACTTGTGTAGCACGGAAACATGGGAATTCCTGCCTTTACGTGGCAGAGTTGGTGTATGCCAATGTTCGCTCCTTTCTTGGGTTTGAGATTTCCAACCGAACTTCTCGAGGAGTCGGTCGCACCTCCATATGACGTGTTGAGTGCTAATGAGGTCGCCACGCTTCGTGCATCCTCACCGTCGAATGTGACGTGGATTGATGTGCCACAAGTAAACGATGGACCAAATCCATATGAGATCGCTGCGAACAAGATGGCCGAATGGCTATCGGCAGGAGTGCTTGTGAAAGATGATGAACCATCCTTCACGATTTACCGAATGACATTTACAGATGAAACTGGTGTTGTGCGCACCATCAGTGGTGTTATCGGCGCATTAGAGGTGGTTGAGGATCAGGCAGGAGGAGTGCTTCCTCACGAACGAACAACTCCAAAAGCAAGCACTGATCGACTAGATCTGACGATCGCCACTCACGCCAACCTCTCACCAATTTGGGGTCTCTCGCGAGCGCACGGATTAAGTGATGCATTGAGTGCTCCAGGTGAAGTTCTGGGTCGTCTCACCATCGACGGCGTCACCCACACTGTTGAGCGGGTATCTGACCAGAAGCGTATTGATGAAATTCAGCGCCTCGTGGAATCCGCTGATGTACTGATCGCTGATGGCCATCATCGCTATGGCGTCGCCCGCCAGTTTCGGAAATATGCCCAGGACAGCGAACCGCAGATCGCAGATCAAGCTGCAACGACAATGGTTTTTGTCAACGAGATGAGCCCAGAGCAATTGGCGGTCGCTGCGATTCATCGCCTGTATACAGACGTCGACATCAACGCCTTACGTGACACGCTGTTGCAGTCGTACAACATCATTGCTGAAGCCCCAGCAGATGAGCACGTCCTCCAACTGATGGCTGACAACTCGGCGATTGCCCTCGTATCAGGGAAGAGCAACGTTGAGCTGCTCGTGCCCCATCCGGACGCGGATCTCGGCGACCGTGACCTCGATGGCGCTCGACTCGAGACCGCTCTCAAATCAATTTCTCACTCTGTCAATTACCAACATGGGGTCTCCAACGTAGTGTCTGCCGTTAGTTCTGGTCAGGCCTCTGCCGGGATCCTTATTCGGCCAGTCCCGTTCGAGGAGATCATCCGAACAGCTGAGCGAGGCGACCTGATGCCGCCAAAATCAACATTCTTTACACCGAAGCTACTTACAGGCCTTGTTATCAGGCGAATGGGCTAACTGCGTGATGCTTGATAAATACCTTCGATCGAGGCATCGAGCATCGAGTTAAATTCTTCGTCAGTCTGATGAGATTGCAGGCCCTCGGTAAGTGCTCGCGAGAAACTCGCAATGACGCCCTTGTTTCGGCTCAAACGATCGTTCGCCTCTTGTCTGCTGTAGCCACCGGAGAGCGCGACGACCCGAGCTACCGCAGGGTGTTCAACAAAATCGTCATACAGCCCATCAACCTCAGGAAGCGTTAACTTCAGCATCACAGGCGACGCTGGATCAACCTGTGCGAGTCCGTCCAAGATGGCAGCCTTGAGAAGATTTTCCGCTCCCGCCTTGTCTGGAGCGTGGATGTCAACCTCGGGTTCAATAATTGGCACCAATCCGGCCGCGCAAATTTGCGCTCCAACTTCAAACTGTTGATCAACCACTGCAGACACACCGTTGCTGTCGGCGTGAGCAATTACAGAACGCATCTTGGTTCCGAAGATTCCAGCGTTAACCGCTCGGTCCAAAAGTGCATCTAGGTCAGGCATCGGCTTCATCACTTGCGCGCCATTAGCGACATCTGCAAGACCCTTGTCGATCTTCAGAAACGGAACTACACGCTTTTGCTCCCATAGATACGAAGCCGTTGAGCGTCCATCAACCTGACGGTCCATCGTCATTTCAAAAAGAATTGCTCCGAGCACACGTTCGCCCGAAAACGCTGGCGACATCATGATTCGAGATCTCATAGCATGCATGAGATCGAACATCTCTTCATCATTTGACCACGATCCATCAGCGATGCCGTAAAGACCCAACGCTTTAGGCGTACTTCCGCCGCTTTGGTCGAGGGCTGCGATAAAGCCGTCGTCGTTACGAACGCGTTGTAGTTGTTCCTGATTCATGTTCACTCCTGTCATATCTGAATCAATCAGCTTTCGGAAGCACCCGTAATCCAAGATCATTCAGCACAGTTGACTCCACCGGTAGAGGTGATTTTGTCATAGGGTCAGCGCCGCTTTGGGTTTTTGGATACGCGATCACTTCGCGGATGTTGTCCTCCCCAGCAAGAATCGCCGTCAGACGGTCGAGCCCGAACGCGAATCCTCCATGCGGTGGTGCTCCATAATCGAATGGACGAAGGAAGAAACCGAATTTATTATCCGCTTCTTCCTCGGTGATACCTAATGCAGCAAACACACGGCGTTGTAGCCCTGGTTCGTGAATTCGGATCGAACCAGAACCGAGCTCCCAGCCATTCAGCACCAGGTCGTACGCGATTGAACGCACCGAGAGAGGGTCAGATTCAATCCGATCCACATCGTCTGGATGAGGCCTCGTGAACGGGTGATGTCCTGGGCGTGGATTTCCGCTTACTGGATCCACACCGACGAAGAGCGGGAACTCCACCACCCACACATAACGGTAAGGACCCTCATGGACAGGCGGTCGACCAAGATCGTTCCGCAACGTTCCGAGGACTTCGCATGTTGTTGCCCATTCATCGGCGACGATGAGAATGAGGTCACCCTCGGATGCCTGCATCAGGCTTCGTACGAAATCCGATTCATTCTCACTCAAGAACTTGGCGACAGGTGAATCGAAGCCTTCTGACGTTACTTTGAGCCATACGAGACCCTTCGCCCCGATTCCTTTTGCTCGGTCGGTGAGTTTGTCGAGTTGATTCCGGCCGAACTCTGAAGCTGCGCTTTCAACACGTATTCCCTTGATCGACTCTGCGCCTGCGAAGGCTTTGAACTCCGTCTTGGCGAATACATCGGTGAGTTCAACAAGTTCCATACCGAATCTAAGGTCGGGCTTGTCAACGCCGAACCGATTCATTGCGTCGTGCCATGTGATTCGCTCAATCGCAGGTGGTCGCTCTCCCAACACAGCTTCGGCAGCCGAAAGCACCGCATCACCAACAGCGTCAAGAACGTCGTCCTGGTTCACGAACGACATCTCCATATCGAGTTGCATGAACTCGTACTGTCGATCGGCGCGAAGATCTTCATCACGAAGGCATCGAGCAATCTGGTAGTACCGGTCTGTGCCTCCCACCATCAACAACTGCTTAAACAACTGTGGTGATTGAGGGAGTGCGTAGAACTCACCAGGCGATTTCCGGCTTGGTACGAGGAACTCACGTGCACCTTCAGGTGTCGACGGCACGAGCATGGGTGTCTCCACCTCAACAAACCCCTGTCGTTCCATTGAGGTTCTCACTGCACTATTCACCTTTGCGCGGACGCGAAGATTTCTCTGCATTCTCGTGCGTCGAAGGTCGAGGTACCGATATTGAAGCCGCACATTTTCATCTACGTCATTTGCGCGGTCATCAATAGAGAACGGTGGCGGATCGGCTCGGCGCAGGATCTCTACCTCGCAGTCGCCGATTTCGATCTCGCCTGTAGGAAGTGAATCGTTAACAGTGCCTTCAGGACGGGCGCGAACCACACCGGTAATGCGAACCACGTATTCCGATCGAACGTCAACGTTGTTAGTGATGACGCACTGCAACAAACCGCTGTGATCGCGACGGTCAACAAAGGCGAGGTGTTCGCCATGTTCGCGCCGACGGCCAACCCAGCCACACACTGCAACCTCAGTGCCAATGTCAGCCGCTCTCAGGTCGCCACAGAGGTGCGAACGCATCGTGGTCGCGCCAAAGCCTTGTGTGGGGGATGTCATTACTCTGCTCCTTGCAAAGACGATAGATATGTACTCAGTGTGGCCAGCAATTCGTTCCTTGGCACCGAAATCTGTTCAGCATCTGATCGAAGATCTCGAATGAGCGCGGTATTCGAGGCTCGCTCATCCTCACCGATGAGTATTGCGAAGCGGGCACCGCTTCTATTCGCCGCTTTCATTTGGGCCTTCATGCTTCGACTGTCCCAACTGCGTTCCGTTCGAATTCCAGATGATCTCAATTCGGAGCAGATCAACAGCGCATCACTGCCGTCGCAGACGTCAACGACGAACACATCGGCGTGTTGTGCGGGCGCCGGAAACACGCCTTCGTCGTCACAGGCGAGCAGCGTTCTGTCGAGCCCGATCGCGAAACCGACACCCGGAGTGTCTGGACCTCCAAGATCAGCCACCAAACCGTTATAACGACCGCCTCCACCCAATGCATTTTGGGCCGAATCAAGGGTGCCGCCTCGATATTCGAAGGTTGTACCTCGGTAGTAATCAAGGCCTCGGACGAGCTTGAGATCAACTGAAAACGGAACCCCTACCGTTGACAACCCGTTACAAAACGTCTCGAAATGAGCAGCCGCTCCATCAGACCAGAAACTGTTAATGAGAGGTGCTTCAGCGATTACACCTTGATCTTGCGTACGTTTGCTGTCGAGTACGCGCAACGGGTTCCTTGACAGTGTTTGCTGCGATTCTGGGGACAATTCGTCTAAACGTTCGTTGAAATAGCTCGCTAGAGCTGCGACGTAGGCGGCACGGTCCTCTGGTTCCCCAAGGGAATTGACTGCAAGGTCAACCTGTTGCAACCCGAGAGAAGAGAAGAAGATCCAGCCGAGTTGTACAACTTCAACGTCGACATATGGGTCAAGTGAGCCAAGAACCTCGACACCAACCTGATCAAACTGCCGATATCGGCCCCGTTGTGGCTTCTCATAACGAAAATTAGGTCCCGAGTACCACGCCTTGAACGGTGTGGTCGGGCGATGTTCAACAAAGCTTCGGCAAATACTTGCGGTCTGCTCTGGGCGAAGCGCAACATGCCGCTCCCCCTTGTCCACAAAGTCGTACATCTCCTTGGTAACGACATCAGTCGCCTCGCCCAGTCGGGTAAATACGCCAATGTCTTCCAGTAGAGGTGGAATGACAAGTTCGTATCCAGCAGCGCTCACTGTGCTCTCGAATACATCGACAAAACGACGCCACCGCAACGATTCGGGCGCGGTGATGTCTCGCATACCTGGGCTTGTGCTGAAATCGGGCACGTGGCGAGGTTACCGGCCTCAAACAACTCCTGCGGTGATCATTCAGGAGTTCCCGTCCGACGCCCCGCCGGGAACAATTCTGTACGCGTCATACACCGAGTTGATTGACTTTATGCGATGAATGACCGTGTGCAACTGCGTAGCATTCGACAACTCAAAGCCGAACCGCATCTTTGCGACTCGGTCATCACCGGTGAGCGTCTCGCAGGACACGATGTTGACGTGATGATCCCCAAGCGCATTTGCAACGTCACGCAGCAGGTTTGTGCGGTCAAGGGCGACAACCTCAACTCCGGCGTTGACGACTGTCTGTTGACGATCAGAGTCCCAGTCGACGTCAATTAATCGTGCTGATTGTTCTTCGCTCAGACCGAGTGCGTTCGCACAGTCAGATCGGTGAACACTGATGCCACGACCACGAGTCACAAACCCGACAATTGAGTCGCCAGGAACCGGCGTGCAACAACTCGCAAGACGAACCAGAAGGTCTTCAAGGCCTTCGACATGAACACCAGACTCGCTATCGCGGCGTAGACGGTGTCGAAGGATCTCCTCCGGAGGTGAGTCAGCCGCTTGATCAGGATGAAAAGCGTTCGACATTCGCAACGCAACACTTCTCGCCGACTGATGTCCCTCCCCGATGGCTGCGAGGAAGTTGTCAAGATCACCTTGCGCGGTTTCTTCGACAATGCGCACGAACTCATCGTGTGTCCAGACCTGCTGTAACGGGACCCGTTCACGCTTGAACTCATAGGTGAGTTCGTCTCGACCATCGTCAATTGCGTCGAGGCGACGTTCACGGCTGAACCACTGGCGAATCTTGTTTCGTGCCCGGGTCGATACGACGAACGTCAACCAATCTTGTGATGGTGAAGCATCTTCTGATTTCGAAGTCAGAATTTCGCAAGAGTCACCACTTGTCAAGGTGCTGTCAAGTGCAACGAGGCGCCCGTTCACCTTTGCGCCATAACACGCATGTCCAACTTCAGTGTGAACCGCGTAGGCAAAATCGATCGGTGTTGACCCAATCGGCAGCGCAACAACTCGCCCATTGGGAGTAAAGACATAGACCTCGTCCTGATCGAGATCTGTTTTGAGCGTCTCCATGAACTGAGAGGGATCGTCAACCTCGGCCTGCCAATCGACGAGTCGGTTGAGCCAATCAATGTCGCTCTCATCACCATCGCTCTTGTACGCCCAATGTGCGGCAACGCCCCACTCGGCTCGGCGGTGCATTTCGTCGGTTCTAATCTGGACCTCCATCGGCCTCCCGTTTGCGCCAATGACTGTCGTATGGAGGCTCTGATACAGATTGAATTTCGGCATTGCGATGTAGTCCTTGAAACGTCCAACTACCGGTCGCCAATTGCCGTGAATACTGCCGAGTGCCGCGTAACAGTCCTTAACCGATGGCGCGATGACTCGCACCGCAACAATGTCGAAAATGTCGTCGAAGTCACGACCTTTCACCACCATCTTTTCGTAAATGCTCCAGAGGTGTTTGCCGCGACCGGTTACCTCGCACTGAACGCCTGCTTCTCCGAGCCTGGTACGAACAGTGGCAATGGCTTGGGCGACGTACACATCGCGCTCAGGAGTTCTTTCAGAAACGAGGTGGTCTAACTCTGCGAAACGCTTTGGATGAAGTGCGGCAAATGACAGATCTTCAAGTTGTTGTCGCACCTCTTGAATGCCGAGCCGATGTGCCAAAGGCGCATAGATATCTAATGTTTCTTGGGCGATGCGATGCTGCCGCTCAGGTGACATCGACGCAATTGTTCTCATGTTGTGAAGCCGGTCTGCAAGCTTGATGAGAAGAACGCGAAGGTCTTTTGCCATCGCTACCAGCATCTTGCGCATGGTGGCTGCTTGCTGCGCCTCCTTCGAGTCGAACTGGAGGCGATCAAGCTTGGTGACACCATCGACGATTTCTGCGACATCGTTACCAAAGTCTCTTCGAAGGTCGTCGAGAGAAAGTTCGGTGTCTTCCACCGCGTCATGAAGCAGGGCCGCGGCCAGGGAGATGTCGTCGAGACCGAATTCAGCAACGATTTTGGCAACTGCAAGTGGATGGTGAATGTAACTTTCACCACTCGAGCGCATCTGTGTGCCGTGAGCCTCAGATGCCACATCGTACGCCCGTGTAATCAATGCCGTTGACGCCTTCGGGTGATGCTTGCGGTACGACTCAAGTACAGGCGAGAGGTGCCCCTGCAGGTTCTGCTCACTCTGGCGGCGCCACGGAAGAACTCGGTCGACAGTTGCCATAACTCTTCGTTACATCCTCAGGAGGCTCTCGACGCGCCGGTCAGAGAGTCGCTCTCGGCCAGACAATGCGCTGAGTTCAAGTAACACAGCCACTCCGACGACTTCTCCCCCAAGCGCCTCGACGAGTTTGCAAGTGGCTTCCGCGGTTCCACCAGTCGCGAGGACGTCGTCAACGATGAGCACGCGTTCTCCGGGGCGAATGGCATCGCGGTGAATCTCAAGCCGATCTGATCCGTACTCAAGCTCGTATTCCTCCCGTGCGACGGCCCACGGTAACTTTCCAGGCTTTCTCACTGGAACGAAACCCGCCCTCAGGCGATATGCGACAGGAGCGGCAAGAATAAATCCACGAGCCTCAACGCCGACAACCGTCGAAATTTGTTCGTCATGCAGAGTTGCAACGATGTCGTCAACTGCTCTGCCGAACGCAGCGGGAGTGCCGAGTAGCGGGGT
>JALRDI010000282.1 GCA_023257035.1 Ilumatobacteraceae bacterium
ACCCGCAGCTTCTCGAATGACAGCCGCTCCCCATGCAGAAAGAGCAGCACCAATCTGGTGAGCTGCGAACACCCAGCCGTACACAGTGCCGGCGTTATGCCGACCGAACGCCTCCGCGCACAACATGATTGTGGGAGGAACCGTGGCGATGTAATCAAGGCCAAACAGAACGGCAAAGACGCCGATTGACACGTTGTCATGAATGACCGGCAAAAAGAAAAGGCTCACGCCGCGAAACGAGTAGTACGCAAACAGCAACCGGCGAGGGTCATATCGATCGGTGAGCCAACCGCTGATCAACGTGCCGACAAAATTGAACATCCCCATGACCGCAAGCCAATTCGCCGCAGTCACTTCGGCAAATCCATGCTCGGTTGCGTGGGCAATGAAATGCTGACCAACAAGCCCATTGCTCGTCACGCCACACACCATGAATGTGACTGCAAGCAACCAAAACTCCGGTCGACGCACCGCCCGGCGAAAGAGCCCACGATCTGGCGCCCTTGTTGGCTCTGGGGTGCCGCCATACGGTGCGAGTCCGACATCGGCTGGAGCGTCACGCATCAACCATGCAGCTGGAATTGCGGTCACCACGAGCAACACGGCGCCAATTTCAAGCGACCGACGCCACCCCGAGTTCGCCGCCAACGCAGTAAAGAACGGAAAGAAGACCAACAGCCCAGCACTCGTCGATGCACCAAAAATGCCGGTGACAAGCCCTCGACGATCAACGAACCAACGATTTGCAATCGTTGCGCCAAGCACGCTTGCGATAAGTCCACTCGCAAGACCCGCTCCAACGCCAAACCACAGGTAAAACGACCACAGTGATTCGGTTCGGGCGCTGAACAAAAACGACACCGCAGCGAGCAACAAACTCATCACCGTTGTTGACCGGAGACCGATCCTCGACATCACGAACGCGGCGAGCGGTCCACCCACTCCGTACATCACGAGACTGATCGACGCAGCAATCGACAGCGTTGACGTGCTCCAACCGGTTGAGCGTTCCATGTCGACGAGAAGCGCTCCCGGCGCAGCGCGGCTTCCAGCTGTCATCAACACCGCAATGACCGCAACCCCGACAACAACCCAGCCGTAGAACATGTTCTTCGGCGCAAATCTGGGAATCCGTTGCCGAGGGGCAACAGGAACGGAGGGGTTCACATCTCAAATCCTACGGGAGGCCACCCAAACTGGCCCCGTCAGATCATCCGCGACGTAGCCTGCCGTTATGGGAGTTCTCACACCCGATGACTTCACTGTTAGTGAACTCGACACGTGGATGTCGCACGCACTTGAAGAAGCGCGCGCAGCAGAATCTCATGGCGACGTTCCTGTCGGTGCCGTTGTCATACATCGGAACAGTGTGATCGCAGCTCGCCATAACGAACGTCAGTTAACCGGCGACCCGACGTCCCACGCTGAGGTACTTGCATTGCGCGATGCCGCGAACGTTATTGGCAACTGGCACCTTGAGGAGTGCCTACTGATCGTCACCCTTGAGCCGTGTGTGATGTGCGCTGGCGCCATGGTCAACAGCCGACTCGGCATGCTCGTCTTCGGCGCGCACGACCCGAAAGCTGGTGCCGCAGGGAGCTGCTTTAATCTCACCAACTCCGACGTGTTAAACCATCGAATCCCTCAAGTCGCTGGGGTTCGCGGTGAAGAAAGTTCGCAACTCCTGAAACGCTTCTTCGCTGATCGGCGACGCTGAGTTCACAACGGCGGTCGCCCTGACCCACGTTGGCCGATAGCCTCCATCGACGGAAGGATGCCAGAGCGGACGAATGGGACGGCCTCGAAAGCCGTTGAGGTCTTCGGGCCTCCGTGGGTTCGAATCCCACTCCTTCCGCCAGAGAATCGGCGACTGCGGG
>JALRDI010000301.1 GCA_023257035.1 Ilumatobacteraceae bacterium
GAGAGTCCGTGCAACTGCGGTACTGCGGTGAGGCTGAAATTGTCGGTGTCCGCTCCATAAATGGATCCAACCAGAGCGTCGACGAGGCGGTCGTGCACGTGGCGACCAAATCGACTTCGTGTCCACTTGCCGATCGAGTCATGGCCGATGTCACTTCGCGGCCGAAGGAGGTCGAGCGCGGCTCTGCCGAGGCCAACAGGTGGGATTAATCCCGATCTCGCGATCGACAGCAGCGATGTGGGTACTCCGAGCGCGAGGTCTGAAGGAATCGGGTACAGCTTCCCAGCCCAAATTGCTGCAGAAGCAGTGGTAGGCGAGACGAGGTGCTCTCCGAGGCCAACTGCCGAGGCAAGTTGCACAGCGTGGGGAGTCCTGACGAGAAATGCATCTGCTCCCTCGTCGACCTGGGTGTCTCCAAACGAAGAGGTCTTAATTTTCCCGCCGAGCCTCGACTCAGATTCGAGTAGAACGATCTCTGTATCGAGCCCTTCGGTGAGTTCAGTCAGGCGATGCACAGCAGCTACTCCCGTGATGCCGCCACCGACGACAACGATTCGTGAGGGAGCAGTCACGGCGGTTACCCAGCGGAGATCACGCGGTGGGCCAAGGCCTTCAGTACTTCACTGTCATCGTTTACGCAGGCGGTGCGATCGAAGGCAAGCCCAACACCCTCGGCGCGTGCTCGTGCTTCGATGTCGAGGTCGTACAACACCTCAAGGTGGTCGGCAACGAAACCCACTGCACTCACGATGATTCCGGAGTGCTCACCACGAGCGCCAACGTCGTCGATGACGTCAAGAATGTCGGGGCCGATCCATGGCTCTGGCGTGCGGCCTGCGCTCTGCCACCCGATCGACCAACCATGTCCCTCGTCGAGCCCAACGATCTTCGCAACTGCTTCTGCGGTCGAGTGCAGTTCATGAGGGTACGGGTCACCTGCAGCGATAATTCGCTCTGGAAGTGAATGAGCGGTGAAGACAACATGTGCATTTCCGTTCATGTTGTCGAGTCGTTGAGAGAGGTCGCGGGCGATGAATTCGACGAATGCGGGCTCAGTTGCCCAACTCTCGACACCTGAAACAGAAATACCGTGGGGCTCGGCGGCGGTGCGAGTTCGGTCGAGGTACTGACCAATCGAATACGACGAGTAGTGGGGAGCGAGCACGAGGCCGGTGATCTTTGAGACGCCTTCCTGAGCAAGTTTTTCGACCGATGCCTCGATTTTTGGATCAGCATGCTTGAGGCCCAGCTCGACACGGAATCCACCGGGGTCAAGTACATCAAGTTGGTGCTGAAGTTGTTGCTGCTGGCGTTCGGTGAGCGCTGCGAGTGGTGAAAGTCCGCCAATGGCCTCGTAGCGGGCGACGAGGTCAGCGAGTGCTTCTGGGGTGGGTGGGCGTCCGCGCCGGATGTCGGTGTAGTACGGCTCAATCTCATCGCGGTGACGAGGCGTTCCGTACGCCATCAGCATGACTGCAGTGTGCGGATGAGTAGATGATGAGTTCATGACGGGGGGTTCTCCGTAGCGGTCTGTTCATGGATGAAAGCCACAATTTCTGTGAGAACACCTGGGTCGGTATCTGGTTGAACTCCGTGTCCAAGATTGAAGATGTGGCCGGGGTGTCCACCATTGTCGCTGAGCACTTTCGCTGCACCATCGAGCGCAATATTTGCCCCGGCGAGTACGAGAGCGGGGTCGAGGTTGCCCTGCACAATGAGATCTGACCCCATCCGGGTGCGGGCCGATGAGATCGGCGTACGCCAGTCGAGTCCGAGGACCTGAGGCCCGGCAGCGTGCATCGACTCGAGAAGGTGATCGCAACCGATGCCGAAGTGAATTCCTGGTGCGTCGGCGTGCCGTTCGTTGAGGGTCGAAAACACGCGAGTCGAGTGTGGGGCAACAAAGGATTCGTAGTCGCGAACTGACAGTGCACCTGCCCACGAGTCGAAAAGTTGGAATGCTTGTGCTCCGTGCGAGAGCTGCGCAGAGATGAACTCAATTGCGTAGTCGGTGAGCCGCTCCATTAGGTCATGCCACAGATCTGGGTCTGTGTGCATCATTGCCTTCGTGTGCTGATAGGTGCGGCTTGGTGCCCCTTCGATGAGGTAGCTCGCAACCGTGAATGGCGCGCCTGCGAAGGCAAGCAGTGGGACCGCTGTCGGCAGCTCATTTACGAGAATGTCTACTGTTTCTGTCACGTGGCTGATGTCGTCAGCGGTGAGCGGTGGTAGCCGGCGGAGGTCGCCTTGTGAGCGAAATGGATGTTCAGCAACCGGCCCTGTTCCTGGGGTGACGTCAATGCCGAATCCGGCTGCGTGCACTGGCACGACGATGTCACTGAACAGAACTGCTGCATCGACGTTGTGTCGGCGCACCGGTTGCAATGTGATCTCGGCAGCAAGTTCAGGTTGGGCGATTGCATCAAGAATTGAGCCGTTTCCACGGATCTCTCGGTACTCGGGGAGGCTCCGACCGGCCTGCCTCATAAACCACACCGGAGTGTGGTGTGGACGGTGTCCGGAACTTGCGTTGATGAAGGGGGAATTGGTCATAAAAGCATTGCCAACAGGCACTGATGAAGATATCTGGACGGGTACACTTGTTGGACTCCAAAACCGAGTTCACCCCCCGAACTTGGCGCAGGAGCCCGAGAACGATGACCCAGTTACACCCAGAGATCGCCGACGAGCAAAACTTCGTCAATCACGCCTACGACTGCTTAGAAAGCAGCCGTACGGCCGCTTGGCGGATGCGTGACATGCACGAAGCCGACCTAGGCGGCACGTTCCAGGCCCGATTTGAACGCAACGCAGTTGATGAGGCGTTGGTGAAACGCCTCGTTGAACTTGACCTCGGCGATGCGGCACTCGTATTCGGCCGAATTGACCGTGACGATCCAGAGATCGAAGGAACTGAAGCGTTCCATATCGGTCGTCTTGCGGTGTCAGATGAAGATCGTGAGCCGGTCGTTATCGATTGGCGGGCACCAGTCGCTGAGCCGTTTTACAGAGCGACGGGTCGCGACCCAATGGGGCTCGTTCGACGCCGACATTTCGTGGTCGAGGGTCGCTCGGTCTTGGGTCTCGAAGACGAACTATTCGGCGAGGGGCATATCGGTATTGGTGACGATGGCCTGACGTCGTCGCAGAATGAATTGCGGGGCTACAGCACCTTGGTTGCTTCGCTCGAGCGTGGGCGAACGGGCACCCTTGGCGACATTGTTGCCACAATCCAGGCAGAGCAGGACGAGATTATTCGCTCGCCGCAGTCTGGTGTCTTGGTCGTTCAAGGAGGCCCGGGCACTGGCAAGACGGTTGTTGCCCTCCATCGGGCCGCATATTTGCTGTACACCCACCGGTTCCCGCTCGAAGACTTGGGTGTGCTGGTTATCGGGCCGAACAGGGTGTTCCTTCGCTACATCGAACAAGTGCTTCCGTCCCTCGGTGAAGCCGGTATTGAGCAGGTGGTACTGAGCGACCTCATTCCCGGAGTTCGCGTCCGCGGTAGCGACAGAGAAGCAACGGCTCGAGTCAAAGGTCTACCCGAGATGTCTCGGGTAATTGACCGCGCAATTCGCGATCGTGAACGGCCATTGCGAGAGGACGTGACGTTTCCGTTTAGGTCGGGCTACGTCCGCTTACGTGCAGCAGAAACTGAAGCCATCATCAGGGGGGCGCGACGTGGCCAGCGGCGTCACAATGCGGCTCGGCGTCACGTCGAAAACGAAATCTGGTCGGCTCTTGCGGCGAACTGGCGTGAAGCAGACGTCACTCCAGAGGATGTTCGTTCTGAACTTCGTGGCCGTTATGAGGTGCGCGAGATGTTTGAACGTATGTGGCCGGTACTCACTCCCGCTCAGCTGCTTCATGACTTGTTTGGGTCGAAGGCATTGATTCGATCTGCAAGCGGCAATCTGCTGAATGAGGACGAACAGCAGTTGCTCTATCGCCCACGAAATGAATCAGTTGACGAAGTGGCTTGGACCGCAGCCGATGTCGCGCTGCTCGACGATGCGCGGGAGGCACTTGGGCCGCGACCGAATCGTTTAGGCAAAATCGATGACGCTGATGAGATCCGGACCTATGGCCACATCGTGGTCGATGAGGTGCAAGACCTGTCGCCGATGGAACTCAAGATGGTCAGCCGAAGGTCGCTCAATGGCTCGATGACGGTGGTGGGAGATATCGCGCAAGCGACCGGACCGTCTGCGCCTTCTGATTGGGAAGACGTTCTAGAGCACTTACCGACGAGGCGCGAACCACGCGTGATTGGTCTTTCAGTTGGTTACCGAATTCCTCAGCAAATTATGAACCTTGCGAATTGCGTCATGGCCGCAGCCGCCCCAGGGCTTCGTGCCCCTGAGTCGGTTCGACAGGGTGATGCTGATCCACGGATCATCTCGACAGAAGATGTCTGTTCGAGCGTTGCTGATGAAGCTCGTCGACTGAGCGAGGAGTTGGCAGGCGGATCAATCGCGATCGTCGCAACAGATGAGCGGTGTGACGAATTATCTGATGCCCTTGACCGCAACGGAATTATGCACGGAAGGGCGGCGGCAGGTCTCGGGAAGGGGATCACTGTCGTTCCGGTGAGCGTTGTGAAGGGTCTTGAACTTGACGGAGTAATCGTCGTAGAGCCCGCTGACATCGTCGAGTCGAGCGATCGAGGTTTACGTTCGCTCTTTGTGGCATTGACTCGTTCAACGAGGCGACTCAGCGTGATCCATGGTCGTCCGCTGCCAGAATCAATGATCAGCAATTCGATGTCTGATCCAGTGGCCGCTCACAACTGACCAACAGGGTTGTTGGCGGTCGATGATCGCTAGAGGGTTCCTATCGAATGCTTGCAGCAATATCGATGAAGAGTTTCCATGCCTTCGATGCGTCTGCAGGGCGTCGGCGCTCAACCGATAGTTCAGTGAGGGTGATGACCTCATAGAAGCCAAAGTGGCTGTCAGGAAAATCTGTTTTGACGTCGCCCTCGATGGTTTCCCAAGATTGAAGAATTGTGGCGAGAATCTCGTCAGCTGACCCGTCGTTTTCGACAATTGCATCGCTCAGATCATTGAGGGACTGATCAATGATGTCGAGGTGTTCAGCGAATGTCGGCGCAACATCGGCGGTCTCATCCGCTGTGTCGACCATTGAGGTTGATGTTTCAACAAGCGATTCTTCGATGTACGTCGCTCCGCATGCAGAAAGTAGTGAGCTCACGACAAGAACAGGAATGAGGCGGCGGATCAACATGTGAAGGCGTCACCCGGTAACAAGAATTCGTTCGCTAATGAACGCGCTGATCTCAACCGTTGTTCCGTCGAGATCGACAACAAGCCCGCCGTCATCTGTCGTTGATCGAACCGATCCCTGTCGTCCGGGGGTGAAGCCGAACTCTTCGAGGAACTCCAACGTGCCGTCTTCGAATTCGAGTTCCTCAGGAATTCGAACGATGACGAAATCTTCCCCGACAGTGTGATCGATCAGAGCTGTTGCGTCAGGGGCCTCGTAGCCAGACCCTGGAATTGGATTTCCGTGAGGGCATGTCGTCGGCGAGTCGAGCAGGCGATTCATTGCAGCTTCAACAGATTCGCTCATGACGTGCTCCCAGCGACCTGCTTCATGATGTGATTCAGCCCAGGAGAGTTGGAGCACATCGGTAAGGAACCGTTCGGCGAGGCGGTGCCGCCGAACAACGCTCTGCGCAAGCTCTTCTCCTTGCGCCGTGAGGACGATTGACGGCGAAGTTTCTACGAGACCCTCTGATTCGAGACGTCGCATCATTTCACTTACTGCAGGACGGCTGACATCGAGGCGTTCGGCAATTCGTGCCTGAATGACATCAACACCGTCTTCGCGGAGCTCGAAGATGCAGTTGCAATACTCCTCGAACGCAGGATGGTGTTCGCCGGCGATCGCCATGAGATTGAGCCTACGTTGCTTTCTTGGCGAGTGCTGAAATGATCGTGCTGAAATATCTAGCTAGTTAAGAAGTGGTTGGGGTAAGGGCTCGTAAGCCTGCCCACGCAAGCGCGCTCATGACAGAGGCAACAGCGTCAGCATCAAACTTGAGATTGTTCTCAATGAGCCGACGGCTGGCACCCTCGGCGAGACCGATGATGGCGTGGGCGATCAGTGCCTGTTCCTCGCTGTCAACGTCGGCCATGATCATCGATCCGACAGCGCCGGCTATCTCGGAAGTGATCAGTCGGATCTGAGCGGAGAACTCGTCGTCATGACGAGCAGCGCCTCCGAAGAGAAGACGAAATCCGTCTTGATGGGTTGTCACCCAGTGGAAGTAGGCCTGGAAGCCGCGCTGGGTTTGGGTCTTCCCGTCGGTTGCATCACGCGTTGCGCTGGTGACCGTCTCGATCATTTCATTTCCAACGGTTTCAATGAGTGCCGAGTACAACTCGCGTTTAGAGCCGAAGTGTTGGTAGATCACTGGCTTCGTCACACCGACGGCGTCCGCAATGTCGTTCATTGACGTGTCGTGAAAGCCGCGCTCGCTAAAGATTTGCAGGGCGCTTTCCAAAATGTGTTGGCGTCGCAGGGGAGCGGCGAGGCGGATCTGGCTCATGGTGGAACGTTGAGGATGAAGGGTGGAGAACCTAGAGGTTGTTCTCTACATCTTCTCGTTCAGCCGCCTTCACGGCGTAGCCAAGCACGATTGATGGAGCGAGCAGGACGAAGGAGATCACGAGGCAAACAACAACTGTTGTTGCGAGTGTGGATGAAAATCCGATGGCGAATGCAATGATGAAAATTGCGACGGCGAGCGCAAGAACGAGATAGCCGACACGATTTGCGAGCAGCGTCCACTTTGCGACCACAGCTCGCCGCTGTCGAACATGGTCGGTGTGATTAATACGATCTGTTTCGTCTGCCATAGGGTGCTCTCATGGTACGAGTAGAACGGCCACATGCGGAGATCCTCCTCCTTACCCTCGATCGTCCAGATCGGCGTAACGCAGTCGATACCGAGACTCTCCAGCAATTAGCGAGTGCGCTTGGCGATGTCTCGTTGCCTGAAACTCGTGTTGTTGTGCTGACTGGAGCACCTCCGGCATTTTGCGCCGGTGCCGACCTGTCTGGAGCTGAGTCAGAGGTATTTCACGCAGCCTTGGGTACTGCGCTGCGCGCCCTTGCGAATTGCGAGGTGCCTGTGATTGCTGCAATTGACGGGCCAGCGCTTGGAGCAGGAACACAGTTGGTGATGTGCTGCGACCTTCGGATTGCGACCGATCGGAGCATCTTCGGCATCCCAGCAGCAAAGTTGGGTCTTGCGGTTGACCAGTGGACCATCGATCGTATGACTCGAGAATTTGGTTGGGGAATCTCGAGAGCAATGTTGGTAGGAGCAGAAGTCTTCACTGCAGAGCGCCTCGTGAGTGCGGGATCGGTCCACCGATCTGGGAGCCTGGAAGATGCCATCAAATGGGCCACAGTGCTTGCAAGCCAAGCGCCGCTTACTGTTGTTGCTCATAAGGCCGCACTTGATGAAGCGGCTCGGTTGCCAGATGCATCGTTGCGAAGCGAGGAGCTTCGGCAACAGGCGTGGGCGTCAAATGATGCCGAGGAAGGTCGTGTTGCATTTCTTGAAAAGCGGCAGCCGCGTTTCGAAGCGCAATAGGTCGCTAGTTCAGAGGTTTGGTGGCACGAGGTTGTTGACGTTGACGTAAAAGAAATACAGCCCGATAGCGGCTGGAACAAGCCCGAACGGAAGCATTGGCCACCAGCTCTTGCGACGTCGGCTGAAGCGGGTAATGACAATTCGAATGCCAAAGAGGATGACCATCCAGATGATCGACTGAACAAGGGCGGTCGAGTCGTGGAACCAGCCGGCCGAGAACACCTGCTCTCCCTGAGATCCTCCTGACGCGGTGTCTTCGATTGGCAGAGTAGTTGTGCCGGTATCGGCAACGCTTGTTGACGTTTCGGGTGATGAGGTCTCGACCGCTGAGGATCCTTCAGAGAATTCGTCCGAGGGCGTCTCAGCGGGCAGCGTTGTCGCAGTTACTTCCTCTGATCGCTCACCTTCGACAGGTCCTTTCGGGAGGAGTGGGTCAGAACGAAGACTGTTGAGATCTGCAGTGACAATGAGTCGCTGTGCAGCGGACCATTTCGGATGGCATGTCGTCAGCGTCAGCGTTGCGACGGTGGGGTCAGTGGTTGATACGACGCCGTAGTCGGTGGGTTCAACGACTCGGAGTCCGCTCACTTCGTAGGTGAATATGCCGTATGTGGTCGTGATGATGATCTCATCGCCTGAAGAGAGTTGATCAAGGTTGTGGAATGGTTGACCGTACGTCGTTCGATGACCTGCAATAGCGCTATTGCCGAGCTGGCCAGGAAGCGGCGTGTCGGTGAAATGTCCCGGCCCAAGGCGAAGTTCCTCGACGCCGACACCCGAGACGACAAAGAAGTCGACGTCAATCGATGGAATTTGCAGTTGTCCGACAACGTCGCCGGGGGTGAACTCAGGATTGGCAACTGCTTGAGGTGCAGTTGTTTGAACGGTGGTGACCGCGTTATTCGTAGTTTCCGCGACGGTGCTTGGCACCTCGGTTGTCGTTGTTGTGATGACTTGGGTCGTGGATGTTTCGAGTGAAGCGACAAATTCTGCTTTGAGGTCAGCTTGGGCGGAGGCCGTGCTGAGGCCGGTTCCCCAGAGTTGATAACCAACGAAGCCCAACATCAGGAGACCGGCAGTGACGAGGACACGTCCGACAAGGCCGACTGCCCATCGCCAGTCATGCGGCTCTGGCGGGCGTTCCCAGCGACGATCACTCGCTGCTTTGAGCCTCCGCCAATGGTGCCGGTAGAAACGCGCCCATCGAGCGGTGGGGCCTTGCCGGTGTGCTCTGCCGAGCACTTCACGAACGCTGTACCCAGACGAGGGAGTGTCGTGATTGCGGCGTTCTGGCACATCAACACGATATCTGCCAAGGGAAATGGCCAGAGAGGGTGGAGAGGTCGACGATCCGCCTAGCGTGTCGGTGTGGACTTTCACGCCGAAATTGGCGAGTCGCCTGCAGTAGCTCTCCAAGATGCTGTTGCGCTGATCAGTGACTTTCCCGCGCTTGCTGGCCTCGACCTCACGGTTGCACGCGGGGAGATCATTATGTTGACCGGCCCGAACGGTGCTGGCAAGACCACGTTACTCAGAGTGTGTGCTGGCTTGACACCGCTCGCTCGCGGGAATGGTCAGGTGATGGGCTCCGATATCGCAACCGGCCGTGAAGAGGTTCGCCGACGAGTAGGAATGGTGGCCCATAGCAATGGGCTTTACGACGAACTGACCGTTCGGGAAAACCTCGAATTTTGGGGGGCTCTGATTGGGGCTGGTGATGACGAAGTTCGTCAGGCGATGTCGATGATGGGCCTTGATGGTCGGCTTGCAACTGTGCCGGTGAGAGGGCTTTCTGCAGGACAGCGGCGGCGAACTGCGTTCGCCATTCTTGTTGTCCGACGAGCCGGACTATGGCTACTTGACGAACCCCATGCGGGCCTTGACAGCAATGCTCGAGATGAGGTCGATGAAATCTTGAAACACGCTGCATCGTCCGGTGCGACGGTGATGTTGTCGAGTCATGAACACGACCGAGCCCAGAAATTAGCCACTCGAGAGGTACGCCTTGCGGGTGGGGTCGTTGTGGGTGATGGACAATGAGTTCACCGAATCGCCTGCGGGTCGCCCAAATCGTCTTTGCGAAGGACCTTCGTATTGAACGACGGTCAAAAGTATTGACATCTCAGATCATGCCGTTTGCGGTGGTCACACTTGTCTTATTTGCATTCGCTCTCGATGGTGATGTGATTCTTCAGCGAACTGCGCCCGGACTCGTCTGGCTGGCGATGTTGTTTTCGTCGATGATCATCGTGCAACGGAGTTTTGCGGTCGAAACGGCAGACGGCGCCCTTGATGCACTGCGAGTCGCTGGCGCAGATATGTCAGCGGTGTTTCTGGGAAAATGGCTGGCGCTCGTCATTCAACTTCTGCTGCTTGAACTTGTTTTATTGGTTGGTGCAGTGGTGATGTACGGCATCGAACTTCGTGGATCAGGCATTGTGTTGCTCGTCACTTCATCGATCTCGGCAACGTGCGGTCTTTCAGCGGTGAGTACGATTTATGCAGGCCTTGCGTCGGGTGTTCGAGGTCGGGAGTCGCTGCTTCCGCTTCTCGTCTTACCCGTTGCATCGCCTGTCCTCATCGGGGCAACACGGGCGGCGGAAGCGTCTTTCGGAACTGGTGGGACGGTGGTTTCAGAAGGATGGCCATGGTTGGGCGTTCTTTCGGTCTTCGCCGTTGTATTCGGTTTCGGCGGTTCGTTAGCGTTTGGCCCACTGATTGATGACTAAGCGACCCTCCACAACATGACGATCGATACCCCCACCTCAACGACAGCTTCCACTCGCGGGACATCAACTCCTGCGACACGTGTGCTTGGAATTCTCACGATCGCGATGACGTTGTGGTTGGGAGTCTTTGGACTTCTACTGTCGCCTGCTGATCGAGATCAGGGTGACGCGGTTCGAATCATGTACGTCCATGTGCCATCGGTTTGGCTGGCGTATCTCGCATTCATTGTCACCGCGTTGGCCTCAGGAGTTCACCTCTTTGGTAAGCGTCATTCTCTGCAGGCTGATCGAGTAGCTGGGGCATCAGCTGAAATTGGCGTTGTCTTTATGGCTGTCACCTTGGCCACAGGCATGTTGTGGGGTCGAATAACGTGGGGTGTCTACTGGCAGTGGGATGCCCGATTGACA
>JALRDI010000329.1 GCA_023257035.1 Ilumatobacteraceae bacterium
ACATTGCTCATCGCCGTGAACGACACAACCGAGGCCCCGTCGATGAGGTTGTCGAGATCGCTCAGATCGAGGCGGCCATCTTCGGTTAAGGGAATCCACCGCAATGTGATGCCGCGCTCTGCAGCCCTCCTTTGCCATGGAACGATGTTCGCGTGATGCTCCATGTGAGTGAGCACAACCACATCGCCTTCTGAGAGATGTTGGCGTGTCCACCCCTGCGCAAACAGGTTCAGTGATTCGGTTGCGTTTTTCGTGAACACCACTTCGTCGGGCGATCCCGCGTTGATAAACGATGCAACAAGAGACCGCGCACGCTCAAAGGCATCGGTTGCTGCTGCCGCCATTCGATAGGCGCTGCGATTAATCGGTGCGTATGACTGCTCGGTGAACGAACGCATCGCCTCAATCACCGCTGTTGGCTTCTGCGATGTGTTCGCTGAGTCGAGGTATACCACCGGTGAGTTATCGATCTCGCGACGCAGGTGTGGAAAGTCGTCGCGGATGGTCGACAGGTCAATCATCTCAAGCCCTCGATTGCGCTCTGAGCGCCTCGTAACCGTCTCGCTCAAGTTTCTCGGCGAGCTCTAAGCCGCCGGATTCGATGATGCGGCCATCGACCATGATGTGAACGATGTCTGGCTGAACCTCATCGAGAAGACGCTGATAGTGGGTGATCATGACGATTCCCATCGATGGGCGGTCAGCGCGAACTTCTCGAATGCCAGATGCAACGATACGAAGGGCATCGATATCGAGGCCTGAGTCGGTCTCATCAAGAATTGCAATCTCTGGTTCGAGGAGAGCCATTTGCATGATCTCGTTGCGTTTCTTCTCGCCACCGGAGAATCCTTCGTTGAGGTAGCGATCGACGAACGAGGAATCCATTCCGAGGCGCTGCATCCACTCCATTGCGGAGAGCCGTAACTCAAGAACAGAAAGGTCAATACCTTTCCGAGCTGAGAGTGCTTGCCTCAAAAACTGGATAACCGAGACCCCCTGAATTTCCTGCGGGTACTGAAACGCGAGGAACATGCCCGCTTTCGCCCGCTCATCCGGTGAGTCTTCAAGAACTGAATTTCCAAGCAACTTGATGTCGCCGCCAGTGACCTCGTATTCAGGCGAGCCAAGGAGGGTGTTTCCGAGAGTTGATTTTCCCGAACCGTTCGGGCCCATGATGGCGTGGACCTCACCAGGGAGAACAGTCAGATTGAAGCCCCGCAGGATCTCGCCAGTCGACTCGGCGGAGTCACCAGATGGGCGAGCACGAAGATCTGAAATCTCGAGAAGAGGGGCAGTGGTCTCAGGAGACTCGGGCATATCTTTATTGTAGAACCGACACAGGAATTAGCACTGTCGTCGTAGGGGAAATTCGATGTGGCAACGGTCTCAGCCGGCAATTTCAGCCCGCAGATAGAGCTTTCCACAGCGCTGGGTACGACTTGTACTCGTACTCGTCGGTGATGTACCCCGAATCCTTTAACGCTCGATGATATTTCGGCAGGCTTCGGAATGGCACGCCTGAGTCGACGTGATGCTCGAGGTGATAGCCAAGTTGGTACGGGGCCATGATGAAACGAGTGATCGGGTCTTGGCGGATGCAGTGGGTGGTCACTCGACGGTCGGTTGACGCCTCGAGGCCGCCATGTTCAGCGATTGAGCGTAACCGATTAATGACGCGCCACAGAGTGAGGAACGGCAAGATCCACAGCAACGGGTACACCAACGGCTGTCCGGCAAGAATCGATATTGCGAACAGCCCTGCATGAACAACAACCATTGACGCCAGCACCTTGCGTTGGCGAGGGTCAGCCCACCGGCGAGGTGCAAATTGATATTTGAGTAGGCGGAGGCCTGTCCGGCCTGTTGCATCACGGAGAAGTTTCCGACGCATCGAATCTTTCGACACGGGGTAACCCTGATATAGCGGCATGTCAGGTTCTTCGGGGCCGAATTCACGACGATGATGCGCCATGTGCACACGCCGGTATGCGTCGGTCGACACCAGCCCGATGTAGCCGAGAACCCAGCGTCCGATCAGGTCGTTCCACTTTTTGTTGGTGAAGAGCAATCGATGCGCTGCTTCATGCATGAGGGCAGCAAATTGGGCATGGGCACGGCCCATGAGGATGAATGCAATCGGCCATGCCCACCATCCGAGGCGAACGGTGACTGCAAGGATTGCAATTGTTTGGGCGTACAGCGCAACGATCGTGAACGCATTGCGAGCGTTCGACACTCTGCGAAGTTCGGCACGAAATTCTGGGTTCGGCCGGCCATCAGGCCGAACGAGGTCGGTCGCCGTGCCTGGTTGGAACATGTCCGCTGGCGGTGTCATTCCGCCAAGGCGGATAGCAGCGGAGCTATCGAACGCGATTGAGGGGCCGTGGGCAACCATGACTTAAGCGTACTTTCTCGATGTTCTATGAACGAGTACGACCGGTATCGCGGTGAGACCCCGTCGGCTCACCATCCCCGATCAACCCACTCTTGAAGATGCGGACGCTCAGTTCCAATCGTGGTATCGAGGCCGTGTCCTGGGAGAACGATGGTGTCGTCGGGGAAGGGGAAGAGCAGCTCATCGATCGAGGTGATGATGGTGTTGAAATCTCCACCTTCGTATTGGGTCGCGCCCGGCCCGCCTGGAAACAATGTGTCGCCAGTGAAGAGCAGCGGAGTGCCCTCCAGATGGAATGAGATCGAGCCGGGAGTATGGCCAGGGTTGTGGATTGCGTTCAGTCGCAGCGAGCCAAACTCGATGACTTCTTTGTCATCGATGAAGACGTCGTATCCAACATCTTTCAGCATCGGCGCGTCGGCGGCTGTCACAGCAACTTCGTAGCCAGCCTCGCGCATCTGAGTAACCGCACCTATGTGATCATGGTGGCCGTGGGTTTCGAGAATTCGTCGAACTCCGAGTGCTTGTGAGAGTTCGAGAAGGCGTTCATGCTCGTTAGCCGCATCGATGAGAATGGCCTCGCCAGACGCAAGACAGCGAATGATGAACACGTTGTTGTCGTAGGAACCAACGACGAGTTTGTGGACCTCAACATCTGCATTTGACCAATGAAGTGTGCTCATTTCCATATTCTTGCCGTTTCGGCTTCATTTGGAGTGACCGAGTCAGCAACTCGCGAAATTGAGCTACGTCGATAGCACCTCGTATCCGAGATCGAGGGCGATCGGAATCTGATTTGGATCAAGCGTCGCAAAGGTGAGGTTGCGTGGTAGCCGATCGGCTGCTGCGAAGTGAATTGCGTCGCTCAGTCGAACCGGGCGTTCGCGCGCGAGTGACGCAGCTCGTTCTGTGCACCGAGCGTCGAGAGGAACGATATGGAGGTAGTCCCAGGTCAGTCGAATGGCATCTTCGAGATCAGCGCGGGCGTAACGCTCATCAGTGAGACGATCAATGGCCGGAAGTGCTTCGGTGAGTGCAAGGCCCGATGCGGCGACAACGTCTGCGCACTCAAATGCGGCAACGATTGGCTCTCTTCCCGCGGTATCAGTGGCGATCGCAAGCAGCGCTGAAGTGTCCAGGAAGAGAACGCTCATCCGCGTAAGTCCCGTAACGCTTGATCAAGGCGGGTTCCTGCCCACACTCGAACTGGCTCTGGTTGTCGCCAATCGGCTGAGCGACGTGGAGGAATCACTGCCCCTGAGGCAATGAGTTGATCGATAGTCGGCGCAGATGCACCGAGCGGGCCGAGTACAGCGACCGGTTCGCCTCGATCGGTAATCAGCGTCGACTCGCCGTGCTCTGCTCGGCGAAGAATTGAGGCAAATTCTGCCCGAGCCGCTCGGGTCCCAATTGTGTACATAGGTGTACACATTACGATTTGCTGGAGTATTCGTCTAGTCGGCATACTTTCCAACATGAACTTTGCATTTACCGAAGAACAAGACGAACTGCGCTCAACCATCCGTGCCTTCATGGAGGCGAAGAGCTCCGAAGAAGCCGTTCGTGAGCAAATGGAAACCGACAACGGTTACGACACCGATGTTTGGACACAGATGGCTGAGCAAATGGGTCTTCAGGGACTTCACATTCCAGAGGAGTACGGCGGCTCAGGTTTCGGCTACGTCGAACTCGGCATCGTGCTCGAAGAAATGGGACGCGCACTGCTCTGCGCACCGTTCTTCTCATCAGTTGTTCTCGCCGCCAATACGTTGCTGCAGTCAGGTGACGACGCAGCGAAGTCGGCGCACCTCCCAGGCATCGCCGCCGGTTCGACCATTGCAACTGTTGCGTTCACTGAGCCAAACGGCAAGTGGGATGATTCGGGAATCACGATGGAAGCTTCAGGTTCCGGATCAGATGTGACCCTTAACGGAACGAAGTCGTTCGTCATTGACGGCCACCTCGCAGACCTCATCATCGTTGCGGCCCGTAGTTCAGCAGGCGTGAGCCTCTACACCGTTGCAGGTGACGCAGCCGGTCTTACCCGCACTGCACTCTCGACGATGGACCAGACCCGTCGTCAGGCCAAGCTTGAGTTCTCAAATACCCCAGCAACACTTCTTGGTGCAGAGGGCAAGGGCTGGGACATCCTCTCAACCGTGCTCGACCTCGCCGCAGTCGGTCTTGCAGCTGAGCAGGTTGGTGGCGCACAGTTTGTTCTCGAGATGGCAGTTCAGTACGCCAAGGATCGCGTTCAGTTCGGTCGCCCAATTGGTTCATTCCAGGCCATCAAACACAAGTGTGCCGACATGCTCCTCGAAGTCGAGTCAGCCAAGTCAGCTGCGTACTACGGCCTGTGGTGCGCAAGCGAGATGAACGACGAATTGCCGTCGGTTGCGTCACTCGCTAAGGCGTATTGCTCAGAGGCGTACTTCCACGCCACAGCAGAAAACATCCAGATCCATGGTGGTATTGGATTCACCTGGGAGCACCCAGCACACCTGTACTTCAAGCGTGCGAAGTCATCAGAGCTGCTCTTCGGTGACCCGACCTACCACCGTGAGCTTCTCGCACAGCGGATCGGAATCTGAACACGCTCCATCTGCCACGTCAACGGCAGTAGTAATAGTCTGAGAGTGTGAATTTCACTCTCGGAATCTTCGTAGTCCTAGCGGCGGTCGCAGTTTTTGCGATCGCCGCTGGCGCGATTGGGCGCGAGGCGCATCGGCTTGATGCAATCGCTCCCAGAGCGGTCTACACCCTCGACGAGGCAGTCGATTTCGTTGCTGATCGGATTCCTGAGCGCAGCCAAGCCCGACTTACACCGGCAGAGGTCGAGACATTGCTCGTCGGGCACATCAACTGGCTACATGCCCAAGGGCTTGCACCCGATCGAGTAGTTGACCAGCGACAAGATAGTGATTCCAAAGTGATTGTCTCTGATGAGGCGCTTATCGCACATCTTCTTGGAATTGCGGGTGAATCAGAAATCGAGATCCTTGATGATGTTGATGTTGTCGAAGTGGTCGATGCACACCTCAAGTATTTCGATGCAATTGGCGCTGTCGGGCCGATTGCGCCTCCCGACGATGTGATCTGACAATCCTCCTTGGCGGTCGATGTTTCGCTAGCGTGTAGCGAATGGAACGTCCGATTCGCTTCGAACACACTCGCTTTCTTGGTGACAAGCGCACACAACTTGTGTACGACCTTGATGAATGGAATGACGAAGCCGTGATCGACGAGATCGTTGAGGCAGAGACAGGGCTCTGTTTCGGTCCCGACACACTCGCCGAGGCCCGAAATCGTGGATACACACTTGCGCGTCCTGGTGTGTCGCGTCGTCACCGTAAGCCTCGAGCCTGACCTGACACCATGGAGGGCAGTTTTGAGAGCGGTGGTGAACGGCTCGCCTGCCATGTGACCGTTCCGTCGGAGACCGGTGGAACAATGCCCGGTCTGATCCTCTGTCATGGCTTTCCGATCGGGCCCCTCGATGCTCGGAGATCAGCAGGAACCTTTCCAGAACTGATTGACCGTCTTGCCCATGATGTGGGCTATGCGGCGATGACATTTACGTTCCGTGGTTGTGGTTCCTCAACTGGTGACTTCTCCCTCCAAGGCTGGATGGATGACTTGAGAAATGCCGTCGACCATCTCGTGACAACAACCGGAGTTGAGCGGGTCGTTCTCATCGGGACCAACACTGGTGGGTCACTCGTCATCTGCGAAGCAGCAGATGATCCGCGCATCCATGCAGCAGCGCTCCTTTCGCCACGAGCGGACTTTGACGATTGGGCTGATCATCCGAGACGTTTCCTTGAACATGCTCGTCAGATTGGTGCAGTTCGTACGCCGGGCTTCCCGTCGTCCCTCGATGAGTGGAGCAGGGCATTCCGTCGTTTCCGTCCCGCTGCCGCAGCGAGAAGATTTGCGCCGCGGCCGCTACTGGTGCTGCACGGTGACGACGACTCGAGTGTTCCAGTAAGTGATGCCCGTCAACTCGCTCAGTCACATGGCAATGCCGAACTCAACGTACTTGCAGGGGCAGGGCATCGACTTCGCCATGACCCTCGGGCAATTGCGATTTTGTCCGGTTGGCTTGACCGGGTGCGGTAAGCCAATCCGTAAAGAACTCGTTCAGATAATGAACGGGTTTGGCGCTTCGCTGTCGATCTCGTAACGACGAATTGCGTCCTCGACGACGTCCGCTTGAATCTGGCCGTCATTGAAGAGAGCGCTGAGAGTGCTGACAACAACATGTCCAGCATCGACCTCGAAATACCGACGAAGGGCCTCACGGGTATCACTTCGTCCCATTCCATCGGTACCAAGCACGCTGAAACGTCGGCCTGGAGGAACGAACGGAAGAATTTGCTCTGGGACCGACCGCATGAAATCGCTTACCGCGGTAATTGGGCCGGCTGAGGTTTCGAGAAGTTGTGTGACGAGGGGCTGCTGTTGTGGCGCTGACGGGTGAAGACGATTCTGGCGCTCGACGTCGAGTGCCTCTTCGCGAAGTCGCTTATAACTGGTCGCAGACCACAGCTCGGCTCCAACGTCGTAATGTTCAGCAAGCTCATTTGCTGCGATTGTGGCGGCCTGGTGCGATACGCCTGAGAAGAGAATCGTCGCCCGGTGGGACTTGCCAACTGGGGCTTCTTTCCAGCGATAGAGCCCTCGAACTGCGCCGCGCTCGAACTCTTGAGACACCTCTGGGTGATCAGGAAGGGCTGGCATTGGGTAGTTCTCGTTATACAGCGTGATGTAGTAGATCACGTCACGCTCGGCCTCTGGGGTATCTGGGCCATACATGCGCTGAATGCCGTCCTTGACGATCGCTCCGAGTTCAAAGGCAAATGCCGGGTCGTATGCCTGCACTGCTGGAACTGTCGAAGCGAGCACGAGGCTGTGCCCGTCTTGGTGTTGTAAACCTTCACCGAGAAGGGTTGTACGACCTGCAGTAGCTCCCATGAGGAACCCGCGTACTCGGGCATCGGCGGCTTGCCAGATGAGGTCGCCAACTCGTTGGAAACCGAACATTGAATAGAACGTGTAAAACGGAATCATCGGTACGCCGCGGGTGGCATAACTCGATCCTGCAGCGATGAAACTTGCAAGAGATCCGGCTTCGGTGATGCCTTCTTCGAGGATCTGTCCGTCAGAGTCTTCGGAGTACGAGAGCAATAGGTCGTGGTCGACTGGCTCATACTTTTGGCCTTGAGAGGCATAAATCTCAAGTTCACGGAACAGCGCATCCATGCCGAATGTGCGAGCCTCGTCGGGGATGATCGGAACCACGCGTCGACCGATGTTCTCGTCACGGCAAAGACTCCGGAGTAGGCGTGTGAATCCCATTGTTGTGCTGACGGGGAGCTCGCCTGAACCCATTCGCAACTCTTGGAATACTGCATCGTCAGGGAGTGACAGCGGCCGGCGGTTCGTCACGCGACGAGTTGGCATGACGCCACCAAGTGATCGGCGGCGATCCATCATGTACTGGTATTCGACCGAATCTTCACTAGGGCGGAAGTAGGGCGGGTCGTCTGCTTCGAGTGACTCCGCGGAGATTTCGTCATGAAGATGAAGACGGTTGCGCAACTCGAGCAACTGGTCTCGGGTCATCTTTTTGATCTGGTGGGTGGCGTTACGACCCTCAAAACCAGGGCCGAGCGTCCAGCCTTTGACCGTCTTGCACAGAATGACGGTTGGTCGACCGCTACCCAGATTCTCTGTTGCTGCTTTGTAGGCCGCGTAGAGCTTCTGGTAGTCGTGGCCGCCACGCGGCAGGCTGCGGAGTTCATCATCGGAAAGGTGAGACACCATTTGGCGAAGGCGTGGGTCGGGCCCGAAGAAGTTTTCACGGATGTAGTTGCCCTCTTCGACGGCATAACGCTGGAACTCTCCGTCGACTGTGGTGTTCATCTGATTCAGCAGCACACCGTCTTTGTCTTGCGCAAGGAGCTCGTCCCACTTCGAACCCCAGATGACCTTGATGACGTTCCAGCCGGCGCCACGAAACACTGCTTCGAGTTCCTGAATGATTTTCCCGTTGCCGCGAACTGGACCATCGAGTCGCTGCAGGTTGCAGTTCACCACAAATATGAGGTTGTCGAGCTGTTCGCGGGCGGCGAGTGAGATGGCGCCGAGGGTTTCGGGCTCGTCGGTTTCACCATCGCCAAGGAATGCCCACACCCTGCTATTCGAGGTGTCGTCCATCTGGCGATTCATGAGGTATCTGTTGAATCGAGCGTGATAAAGAGCAGTAATTGGCCCGAGGCCCATCGACACAGTGGGGAATTCCCAGAAGTCGGGCATCAGGCGCGGGTGCGGATAACTCGAGAGCCCACGGCCGCCACGACCGATTTCTCTGCGGAAATGGTCAAGATCTTCGGCCTCTAAACGGCCTTCTAAGAAAGCTCGGGCGTATACCCCGGGGGCTGCGTGGCCTTGGAAGTAGACGTGGTCGCCAAGACCTTCAGCGTCTTTGCCTCTGAAGAAATGATTGAAACCAATCTCGTACAGTGAGGCTGATGAGGCGAATGTTGAGAGGTGGCCGCCGATCCCGTCGGCAGCCTTATTCGCCTTGACAACCATGACGGCGGCATTCCAACGGATGAATGCCCGAATTCGGCGTTCGATGTGTTCGTCGCCTGGGAACCACGGCTGTTGTTCTCGCGGGATGGTGTTGACGTACGGAGTGCTTACCGTGGCTGGGAAACTGACCTGACGGGAATTTGCGTGGGCGAGCAGTTTCGACAAGAGAAATCGAGCGCGAGATTTTCCTTTCGCGTCGACTACGGCCTCAAGGCTGTCAAGCCATTCTTCGGTTTCTGTTGGATCGGTATCGGGTAACTGGTGTACGTGCCCGTCAAACATCATGCGATCATTCTCGCAGGTATCAGCGACCGTTGGTGTCTCCTCATCGCGATTCTGATGCCTGAACCCACCAACCACTCACATCAAAGAGTGTGTGCGTTGGTTGGCTTGCGGTGATGCACAAACGTCCATCACTCACTGCAACAGTCGAGAGCCTGCGTGGAGAGCCTCATCTCTGGCAGGATGTCAACGTGTCTGACCAGCCGTCATTGTTCTCGTCGATAGATGCAGCTCCGGCTGAACCTGTTGTTGTGTACACCGATGGAGCATGCAGTGGAAATCCGGGTCCAGGTGGCTGGGGATGGGCGGTATCTCCCAACGGTTCGCCGTCTGGCGCTGGAGGTGAGGCAAACACAACGAACCAGCGAATGGAACTCGCGGCGGTTCTTGAGGCGCTGAAAAGCCTCACTCCCAGTCACAAGGCTGTACACGTTGTTTCCGATTCAACGTACGTTGTGAATTGCTTTCGCGATGGCTGGTGGAAGAAGTGGAAAAAGAACGGTTGGAAGAATTCGAAACGGGAACCAGTCGCAAATGTCGACCTATGGGAACCGTTGGTCAATCTTGTCGTAATTCACGAAGTGACCTTCGAATGGGTCAAAGGTCATAGTGGCCATCCAATGAACGACCTCGTCGATGGTCTTGCCGTTGCCGCGGCGCAGCAAATCGGCAATACGTGACCAAATTTCAGATGGGGCGATGACTAGCGTTCGAACTGGTTGACGTGAACGGACTCATCACCTCCTAACGTTCTCGCCTCAATTGGGTGGAAGTGGGTACTCGTGGCCTATCGTGCGGGCATGGAACTCAATGGAAGTAGCGCAGTAGTAACCGGTGGGGCATCAGGAATTGGAGCCGCCGCCGCCCGTCAACTAGCAGCAAAGGGTGCAAAGGTCGTTGTTGCTGACCTTCAAGAAGAAGCCGGCAGCGCAGTTGCTGATGAAATCGGTGGAGCGTTCTGCAAGGTAGACGTCACCAACACCGAAGACATCATGAATGCAATCGAGATGGCAAGCAGCATGGGACCGCTCAAAGCATTGGTGAACTCAGCAGGTATCGGTTGGGCGCAGCGCACCGTAGGCAAAGACGGAAGCTATGACTCAGCAGCAAACCTTGAAGCATTCCAGCGGGTCATCAACATCAACCTCATTGGGACCTTCGACTGCATTCGCCTCGGCGCTACCGCAATGAGCCGTAACGAGCCAGATGAATTCGGTGAGCGCGGTGCAATTGTCAACCTTGCATCAGTTGCTGCATTTGATGGCCAAATCGGTCAGGCTTCTTACTCCGCTTCAAAAGGTGGCGTTGTTGGCATGACGCTCCCCATCGCTCGCGACCTTGCGGCGGTTGGTGTTCGTGTGAACACTGTTGCGCCCGGTTTGATCGACACACCGATCTACGGTGAAGGCGAAGCAAGTGAGCAGTTCAAGGCAAACCTGCAGCGCGGCGTGTTGTTCCCACAGCGTCTCGGCTCACCTGATGAACTCGCATCGATGGTCGTGGAGTGCATCACCAACAGTTACATGAATGCCGAAACCATCCGCGTCGATGGTGGCATTCGCATGCAGCCGAAGTGATGTTTCAGCGTCGGCCGGAAGGCCGGCGCTTACATTTCTCTCAGTAACCCGGTACGAGTTTTAGGTGGTGTAGTCCGCATTGATGCGGACGTAGCCATCAGTGAGATCACAGCCCCACACGCGCGCTGTGCCCTCATTGATGCCGAGCGATACATGGATAAGCACCTCGTCGCGTCGAAGGTACGCCGAGAGTTCTTCAAGTTCTTGCTCTGAAACTTGGTGCGGAAAGAGTTCTTCACTTCCGATGCGAATGGTGACGCGGTTCTGGTCGATATCGTCATCGTGGACGTTCCCAACTGCCATCGCTATGCGCCCCCAATTCGGGTCAGCGCCGTGAACTGCTGTCTTCACTAATGGGGAGTTCACAATCGACTTAGCCACCCGCCGTGCCTGATCGTCATCGCGAGCTCCGTCGACAAGTACTTCGATGAGTGTCTCGGCACCTTCGCCATCTGCAGCAATTTGACGGGCGAGATCGATACACACACGTTCAAGCGCCCGCTCAAAGGCCTCAAGCGAAACTGATCCGGCCGATCCGGATGCCAATACAACAGCGGTGTCGCTCGTGGAGGTGTCCCCGTCGACGGACACACAATTGAACGATTTTTCAGCAACGCGCCTGAAGATTGTGTCAAGGTCATTGGGTGCGACATCGGCGTCGGTAAGAACGAGCGAGATCATTGTGGCCATATTCGGCTCGAGCATGCCGACACCCTTCGCGACACCGGCAACGATTGCGTTCGATCCGTCGATGGTTGCCGACGAGGTTTTCTCAACAGTGTCTGTCGTCATGATGCCGCGTGCAACATCTGCGAGGTCTGCGTTCCACTCAAGAGAGCTGAGCCCGTCGAATCCGGATCTGATGCGATCCATGGGGTAGGGGCGTCCGATGACGCCGGTTGATGCAATGAGGACGTCTGACTCGGCGCAACCTGCTTGCCGGGCGGACAGCCGAACAACCTCCTGTGCGTCGGCCATTCCTGTCTCTCCGTTGGCGACGTTCGCGTTCTTGGAGATAATGACCATTGCTGCTGCACGTTGGTCTGAGAGATGTTCTCGGCTGATCGTGACGCTCGGACCGACGAAGCGATTCTGTGTGAACACACCAGCAGCAGAAACCGGATTGTCTGCGGTAACGATCACAAGGTCCTCGGTTGTGTCTTTAATGCCGATGTTCGTGACAATGGCGCGGAAGCCGGTCGGGAGAGCGATTGGTGATGGCGTGTTCATGGGTTGTCCTGACGCCGAAATCCTAGCGACCTACGAAATCACGAGAGGGTGCATTGCTCTACTTGCGACCGTGCAGTATCGCTTCGGCGCATCGCCTCCCCGAGAAGAGTGCACCTTGAATAGACCCGGTGTCACGGTGATCGCCGCAGACGAACAGGCCTGGCTCAACTTCGATTGATTGCTTGGGTGAAAATCGCGGCGACTGATCAGGTTGTCCGTACGAGATCTGGTCAACACGTAACGTCGTCCACCCATCGACACTCGGTCCCCACCATGAGGTCAACTGAGCTCGAGCTTGCCGTTCGATGTCGCCGCCCGTATACCCGGGGGCAGCCGCTGCGATGAGATGGCGCCCGGGTGGCGAATATCGCGACGACACATTCGACATCACCGCAACATTTGCGATGGGCCCAGATCGGCTGCCGTCGAGGACGATGAGGCGGCGATCGGTTGGAGCTTCGGGAGCATCGAACCACACGCAAGCAGCAGAACGAGGAGTGGATGTTGGGCGACCAAGAAAATCGGCTGCAGTTTTTCCGTCGGTCGCAATGACCACTGAGGATGCGGCAATCTCGCCGGAGTCGACTCGAACAGCACTTGCTGAAACCGAGCGAACCGGTGCCTGAAGGTGGATCGCATGTTCAGGAATTTGTCCGGCGAGTTGCTCAGAAATGGTTTGCATTCCATGACGTGGCACGGCGGCGCTCCCGGCGAACAGCATTTTGAGAATGGTGTCGAACATCCGAGCGCTGCTGTGAAGGCCAAGGTCTAACTGAATTCCTCCAACCAAAGGTCGGAAGAAATTGTTAATGAACTTGCTCGAGAACCCCAATGAAGTCAAAGCATCAATAGTCGCAACGTCTGGGCCTCGAAGGAGTTCTGGAACCTCAGTTCGAGCGAGTCTGACGCGTAGCGAGAGCAATCGGGCAAGATCGCTCGGGGTCGCAACCGAACGAGATACAGCAGTTCGGATCGTTGGTAGTAAAGATGAAATCTGCTTGAGAGGGTCTCCCAATTCGAAGAGTCCGTCTTCTGTCTTTATGAGAGCTCCCGACTCAAAATCCTCAAGTTCAAGAGCGGCAATGTTGAGTTGGCGGTCAAGCTCAGGGTATGCGGTGAGTAACACTTGAAAGCCACGATCAAGAAGGAACCCGTCGACCTTGTCGGTTCGCACTCGACCCCCGATGCCGTCGCTTGATTCGATCACGACAACTGGAACGTCGGCTCTATGAAGCGTTGCCGCGCAGGACAGGCCGGCTAGGCCGGCTCCGACGATAACGACGGGGCGATCTGACGACGATGGCATCTCAGTCAGAGTAGGGCAGTGAGAGCTTCATCCAATGTCGAGTGGGTAAATACGTATCCAGATTGCTCGAGTCTGGTTGGAAGCACTCGCTGGCCGGTGAGCAGCAATTGTTCGGCGAATTCTGACCCGACGAGAAGTTTTGGAGCAAATGCAGGGACGCTGAAGAACGTCGGCCGGCGTACCGCCCGACCGAGAGCGGCAGTGAATTGTTGATTCGTCACTGGATTGGGAGCAGTGAGATTCACGGCACCTTGTACATCGGCGGTGAGTAGGTGAATGATGGCGCCAACTTCGTCATCAATCGATATCCAGCTCTGCCATTGCCGGCCACTGCCGAGTCGACCACCGAGGCCGAGTTTGAAGAGTGGCAGGAGCTTCTTCAATACCCCGCCCTTCTTCGACATCACAATTCCCGTTCTGAGATGCACTACGCGAACTCCGGCTTGCTCAGCAGGAGTGGTTGCGGCCTCCCAATCGAGACAGATATCGGCGAGGAATCCAGATCCATGTTGGCTGCGCTCATCGACTTCCTCGTCGCCTCGATCGCCATAGATACCGATTGCCGACGAATTCAGCAATGTTCGATGTTTCCCGTCAGCGGCCAAGGTCGCAAGAGAACTCGAGAGAAGAGATGTCGTTTTCGTTCGGCTTTCAAGAAGCGTTTTGCGATAGCTCTGAGACCATCGTCGGTCGCCGATGCCGGCACCAGAAAGGTTGATAACCGCATCGGCTGATCTAAGCACTTCGATATCAATAGAGCCCGAGTAAGGATCCCATGTCGATTCATTGTCATTTGTTGGCGACGTTCTCACGAGGCTGGTGACGGTGTGACCGTCGCTCCGGAGTTGCTGTTGCAACGCCGTTCCGACGAGCCCTGATGCGCCTGAGATAACGATATGCATGGCGTGAATCTAGGTGCGAACGCCCACCTAAGTGAGACCGAGCATCGAAATCTCGGTCACAGAAGTGCCTCTAGCTGAGTCGCATCAAACACTCCGCGAATGAGTTCACTCGAACCGTCTGGCCGAAGTAGTACAGCTGCGGGCTGATACGGAACCTGGAAGCGACTGTAAATGTCTCCTGCGGTGTCATCAATATTTGGGAAGGTCAATCCGCCGTCTTCGATGAAATCTGAATACGTTGCATCATCCCCTGACCACGCAACGCCGATAACTGAAATGGAGTCGCTCCAACGCTGTGATGCCTCCTCGACCGAGGGGGCTTCTCTCATGCATGTGGTTCAATATGGGGCCCAGAACCACAGTACGACAGCTTTGTTTGAATAACCCGCAAGGTTGATGAGACCACCTCCGACGAGAGGGGCCGTCCAGTCGTAGGCCTCAGGTACCGAAGATGTTGCCGATGTTGCCGATGTGCTCGTAGTTGTTGTCGTGACCAACGTTGCAAGCGTCTCGGAACTTGAAATGGCCTCTGATGTGGAGGCTCTTTCAGGTGAGGTTGCTTGATCGTCGACAGCACACCCCGAAACGACGAGCACGAGGCCAGCGAGCACAATTGTCGGGCGGAACTTCATCTCAAGCGAGAAGGTACAACGAGATCTCAAACCTCGCCATCTTTGCGTAGCCTAAACATCGTGAAGACCAAGACGCTGTTGTTGTTGTCGCTCGGTTGCGCAATCGCCATTCTTGGCGCCGGAATCGGTCTTATATCGCAGGTGTTTTCTTCGAGAGATGTCTTCGATCCAATCGAATACGGTGTGACTGCTGAAGTGGGCGACCTTCAGATTGCTGTAACGCAAGCGGAACGCTCTGGTGATCGCCAGTCCATCGAGGTAGTGGTGTGGGGACTCGATGACGACTCGGTCACCGACTCGTTTGTTGTTGTGAGCGGTCGGGAAGAAATTCCCGCCGAACCAAATGACTGCTCATCAAGCGTTGAAGAACAGCATTCTTGTGAGGTCGAGTTTGTGCTCCCAACGGCAACAACAGAACCAGCTGTGCTCCTCGTCACACGTGGTGAAGAACGCGTGCAATGGGTATTGGCTGGCAGCTAACAGGCGATACCGTAAGTGACGATGTCTGAAAACTTTGACCTTGTAGTCATCGGTGGGGGACCCGGGGGATATTCGGCGGCTCTGTACGCTGCCTCCGCTGGTCTGTCAGTCGCACTAGTCGAGAAGGACAAACTCGGTGGAACGTGCCTGAATCGCGGTTGTATCCCAGCAAAGGCGTTTCTTGAAACCGCGGCGGTTCACCGGCATGTCCAACATGCTGCCGACTTCGGCATCGAGTCTTCCTCGCCGCAGGTTCATTTTGAAGTAACGCAGGCTCGCAAGCGCAAGATTGTAGAAGGCCTTGTTGGTGGAATCGGCGCGATGTGTAAAGCCCGGAAAGTGACCGTATTGAATGGCGAGGGCTCGCTTCGTCCTGGCCATCGTGTTGACGTGCGTCATGAGGATGGCTCAACCTCTGAGATCACTGGTGATCATGTGCTTCTCGCTGCAGGGTCCGTTCCTCGAACAATCCCAGGTTTCGAACCTGGCGGTCCGATTATGACGAGCGATGAGGTTCTCGAACTCGAAACTGTCCCGCAACGGATCGCAGTTATTGGTGGCGGCGCAATCGGGTGCGAATTTGCATCCACATTTGCCGACCTCGGCGCTGAGGTGACAATCCTCGAAGGTCTTCCAAAGATTCTCCCGGGCCTCGACACCGATGTTGCCAATGTGGTGGTGAAGAGCTTCAAAAGAAAATCGATTGACATTCGTACCGGCGTGAGCGTTACCGGTCATACACCGCAAGCAGACGGAAGCACTGTGGTTCAACTTGCTGACGGAAACGAACTTGCAGTCGACGCAGTCATCGTTTCGGTGGGAAGGCGTCCGAATAGCGCTCCGCTCGGTCTGGAGGCAACCGTCGTCTCTGTTGATGAACGCGGTTTTGTCGTAACGAACGAGTACTGCCAGACGACTGAAGACGGTGTGTACGCAATTGGCGATCTCATCGACAGTCCACAGCTTGCACACGTCGCCTACGCCGAAGCAGTGATGGTGGTGAAGCACCTGCTTGGCGAGCAACCGCTACCTGTCGACTACGACCGGGTTCCTTGGGCGATCTACTGCGACCCAGAGGTCGCATGGGCGGGGCCCGGCGAAGACGCAGCGAAAGCAGCGGGCCTTGACGTAGTTGTTGGAAAGCATCCGTTCAAGTTCAACAGCCGCGCCCAGATTGTCGGTTCAACCGATGGCATGGTGAAGGTGATTGCGAAGAAAAACCCTGATGGAACAGCCGGACAGGTACTGGGTGTCCACATGGTTGGGCCGTGGGTGACTGAGCAGCTATCTGGCGGCTACCTCGCCGTTAACTGGGAAGCGACGGTTGAAGAGGTCGCACAATTTATTCAGCCACATCCAAGCTTGAGCGAGCTATTTGGTGAGACAATGCTCTCGATGACCGGTCGTTCATTTAACGGCTGAGCGCTGGTGTAAGGATTTAGTTCGGAGAAGACAATGGCAGATGTAACCCTCCCTCAACTCGGTGAAACAGTCACCGAAGGCACCATCACGCAATGGTTCAAGAACATCGGAGACGTCGTCAATGCCGACGAGCCGTTGTTTGAAGTCTCAACCGACAAGGTGGATACCGAAGTTCCGAGCCCGGTTAGCGGTGTCGTCGTCGAGATCCGTGCCGCTGAGGGTGACACAATTGACGTTGGCGCCATCGTTGCAATCGTTTCCAGTGATGGCGAAGCAGCGGCTCCGGCTCCAGCAGCCGCTACCGAACCGGCTCCTGCACCAGCACCAGCTCCTGCACCAGTGCCTGCAATGAATTTACTTCTTAATAGTGAAGAGTTTGAATTATCTCCACCATGGACAGGCGATAATT
>JALRDI010000183.1 GCA_023257035.1 Ilumatobacteraceae bacterium
GGCGGCGTCCCTGAAATCGTTCTTGAACCAACACCTGATCTACTTGAGGCAATTGGTCGCAATCGTCGTGATGGGCAGACCATCGTTGGTTTCGCTGCGGAAACTTGTGATCTCCTCTCAAACGCTCGATCGAAGCTTGACCGAAAATCACTTGATCTCGTTGTTGCCAATGATGTGAGTGCGGAGGGGGTCGGATTCTCCCACGGCACGAACGCAGTGACGTTGGTGACCGCCGAAGGAGAGCGAGAGCTGGCGTTGTGCTCAAAGGCTGAGATTGCCGTCGGTGTTGTCGACGAAATCGTTAGGATACGCGAAGCGATGCGCTCGGTAGATGCCGGTCGCGTCAACCCCACCAACTGAACCCGCAAAACCCCTGCTCGAGGGTGATGCGAGATTCGCTACGGTTCTTATGGCAATCTGAGAACCGTTGAAACCGAACACGGAGGAGTCGACGTGGCCCGTTGGACCTTTACATCTGAAAGCGTGACCGAAGGTCACCCTGACAAAGTTGCTGACCAAGTCAGCGATGCGATCTTGGACGCAATTCTTGAAGTCGACCCGACGGGTCGAGTGGCGTGTGAAACCATGGTCACCACTGGACTTTGCGTCGTGGCCGGTGAAATCACTACCTCTGAGTATGTCGAGATTCCCAAGATTGTTCGTAAAACCATCACCGACATCGGATACGACGATGCCAACGCAGGATTCGATGGAAATACGTGCGGTGTCATCGTGTCGATCGATGAGCAGAGTGCCGACATCGCCCAGGGCGTCGACGCCTCAGAAGAGGTTCGGTCATCAGGCAGCTCTGAAGATGATCTCGACCTTCAGGGTGCTGGCGACCAGGGAATGATGTTCGGGTTCGCATGCGATGAGACCCCTGAACTGATGCCGCTCCCAATTTGGACCGCTCACCGAATGGCAGAACGACTCGCTGAGGTGCGCCATCAGGGGCAGGTTCCGTACCTTCGCCCTGACGGCAAAACCCAGGTGACGTTTGAATACGAAGATGGCCGTCCGGTCGGGCTGAAGAACGTTGTTATCTCGACCCAGCATCAAGACGGTATTGACCGTGACACCGTGATTCGTCCCGACCTGATCGAGCAAGTCATCAACCCAGTGATTCCTGAGCAGTTTGCGGGTGACGATTACGACATCTTCATTAACCCAACTGGCCGTTTCGTCATCGGTGGTCCCCAGGGTGACTGCGGGCTCACCGGTCGCAAGATCATCGTCGATACGTACGGAGGAATGGGACGTCACGGCGGGGGAGCCTTTAGTGGGAAAGACCCATCGAAGGTTGACCGCTCGGCTGCATATGCCGCTCGCTGGGTTGCAAAGCACGTTGTCGCCTCCGGCGCTGCACGCCGATGCGAACTTCAGGTTGCGTATGCAATCGGCGTTGCGCACCCGATGAGCATTCTCGTCGACACATTCGGAACAGAGCAGGTTGACCCAGACAAGATCGTTGCTGCGGTTCGTGAGGTGTTTGACCTCCGTCCTGGTGCGATTGTTCGTGACCTCGACCTTCTTCGCCCCGGATATCAGCGCACCGCTGCATATGGGCATTTCGGTCGTGAGGGCTTCTCCTGGGAGACGCTCTCACGTCTTGATGACTTCACGTCTGCTGTTGGCGTGTGAGTGGCCGATCACCCGAAAATTGCACGAGTTCTTTGCGATCGTTCGGGTCCTGATCGCGCCTTCGATTACCAAATTCCAACATCGCTGGTCGACCGTGTCTCAGTCGGCTCGTTGGTCAGAGTTGATCTTCACGGCCGACGTATAGGTGGATGGGTCCGAGAACTCGATCCTGCCGATGCGGCGCCTGTTGAGGAACTTCTCCCACTCCAACGCGTCTCAAGTGTTGGACCTGACAGCGCTGTCTGCGAACTGGCCGAATGGGCTGCACACCGATGGGCAGGCCGACGATCCCAATTCTTCCGAACCGCGTCTCCGCCGCGAGTCGTTAGTGCAATTGGAGGTTCTTCGTATTCAGGATTACAACCTGAGCCGCGATCTCCAGCAACGACGAAACTTCTTGGTGGGCGAGGGGGAGTTCTCCGGCTACCGCCGACCTCAGATGTGTTGCCCTCAATCTGGAGTTGTCTCGTAAGTGGTCCGGTGCTTGTCATTGCTCCCGGTGTTGACGATGCCGCGATTCTTCATTCTCGAGTGAGCAGGGCGGGAGTGACAACCGCGTTATGGCCCAAAGATTGGTCTCGCGCTGCGGCAGGAGTCGACGTCACCATCGGCACACGAACGGCCGCATTCGCAAGGTTGCCCTCACTTGGTTCAATTCTTGTGGTCGATGAATTCGATGAGCGGCTTCAATCAGAATCCTCGCCAACGTGGCATGCCCGTGAGGTTCTTTCAGAGCGGGCTCGATGTGCTGGGCTTCCGCTGGTGCTGGTTTCAGCAGTCCCAACCCCTGAGGGGTTGCAGGGGCGAGAGGTAGTCGCTCCTGCTTTTGCCCGTGAGTCGGCAGGTTGGCCAGATATCTCCGTCGCTGATCTTTCTGAGGTAGATGGTCCGCACGTCGGTCGACTCTCGTCTGTTGTGATTCAAGAACTCCGTGATACCTCACGAAGAGTGCTCTGCGTGTTAAATCGGACGGGCACCTCTCGGCTGCTTGCTTGTCGGTCGTGCCGTGAGCTTGCCATCTGCGAGCATTGTGACTCGGTGATGTCACAACCCGGCGATAACGAGTTGTTCTGCGCGAAGTGCGGAGCACATCGACCTCTGATGTGCTCACATTGCAGTGGCATGGCATTTTCGAATCTTCGACCCGGGACCGGTCGTCTCGTGACCGAGATTGCCGCTGCAGCGGGGCGACCTGCGTTACTCGTTGAGGGCGATGTACAGCCGGAATGGTCATCTGGCTCGACAGATGTGTTTGTCGGGACAGAGGCGATGTTGCACCGAGTCGCGCACGCGGACACAGTTGTTTTCCTCGATATCGATAGCGAAATATTTGCGCCTCGTTTCCGTGCTGGTGAGCATGTGCTTGGGCTGCTCGCACGAGCAGCTCGTGTCGTTGGTCGCCGGGGCGAAGGTGGACGCCTCATCTTGCAAACCAGCGACCCTCATCATGAGTTGCTCGCATCGATTGGACAGACCGATATCGGTGCAGCAACCGAGTCTGAACGCGCGCAGCGC
>JALRDI010000145.1 GCA_023257035.1 Ilumatobacteraceae bacterium
GGTCAGTCAGTACAGTCGAGGAAGGAATGGGCGTCAGTCCATACGCGATATCGCTTCAGCTCTCAGGACTTGATTCAACGATCTCAGGCGCAGCATTGACTGAAGACTACTTCATGAGAGGCGTCACCGTATTCCTCGGACTACTGAACGAAAGTGACGTTCTCATCGATACGCCTCTCCAAGTCTGGGCGGGGTTCATGGATCAAATGAACATAACGGTCGGCAAGGATGGCGGTGATGCGATTGAGTTGATCGCGGAGTCGGAGCTGTCACGCTTCGATAAATCATCCGATCTGATGTACACCAACGCCTCGCAACAGGAGAGATTCTCGGGTGATCTTGCGTTCAACTATATGCACGTCATCGAGGGTCAAAAGCTCAAGTGGGGATCACCTAATGGTGGATCAGGTCCGGCAGGCAATCCTCAGACTCCGGGTGATATCCATGAATATCACAACAGATGATCGAGGTTCTCAAGGCGCTCAATAAGTGGGAGCGGCGAGAGTTCGACTATGGCTCGGTTGATTGTTGTCAGTTCGCAGGATTCGTCGTTCAAGAGCTTACTGGCAAAGACTATCTCACTGTTTTTGACTATAATTCAGAAGCAGCCGCTGAGAAGATTATCGCCTCGAATGGCGACCTGATCGCTACCGCGTCCACAGTGTTGGGCGAATCCACAAGCGACATCGAATCACTTCCAGATGGCTCTCCCGTCATCGTTGACATGGAAGGTCAGCAGGCGATGGGTGTGAAGTTGGCAAGCGAGGCGGTTTGCTTGCTGAAGAAGGGTCTGGCTCGAGTACATCGCCAGCACATCATTCGAGGGTGGAACGTATGGCTCACGTCTTAACGGCTGTCAAAGCATTTATATCATTCGTAGGAATGAAAGTGGCGACAGGCTTGAATCTAGCCTTGAGCATCAATGCGACGATGGCTCTCGGTGGATCGGTCATCGCTGGCGCAGCACTCGCAGCGAAGAAGGTCCTCGGAATGCTCGAGGTGTCGATGCCAAAGGTCGACACAGACGCCTCGAGGCAGTCAACGGTCAAGTCAACGACTGAACCGTATAAAATCATCTATGGTGAGACGCTGGTCTCTGGTCCGATCTTCTGGGCGGGAACAGCGGGGACAGACAATCAAGATCTATATTATGCGATCGCTTTGGCTGGGCATGAGGTCGAGTCAATCACCGACATTCACTTCGACAACGTAGTCATTCCGAATGCAGACATCAACTCAGGCAATGCAGCAGGCGGGGCAGTCGGTGGGACTGGTACGTTCTCCCCAAAGGGTGGGAGCACGATCGCAACCATCAACAAGCACAAAGGCGAATCAACTCAGACAGCCGACAGCTTGCTCACGGGGGCGTTTTCTAGCAAGTGGACGAGTGCTCATCGCGCTCGCGGAATCGCCTACATCGTCACCAAATGGACGCTCAACGAAGACTCAGCAGAAACGTGGGACAAGTTCACCCCGTCGAACATCATGGCGAAGGTCAAGGGTCGCAAGATCTATGACCCGAGGAAGGACTCCACATCATCAGCGTATGACTCGAGCCTTGGAGTCTCGGACCACAGGTTCACAGATCCGTCGACTTGGGACTGGTCGGACAATCCAGCACTATGTCTCGCTGATTATCTGACAGCGGTCGACTTCACAGACGCGGGATCATTCATCGTCGACAAGGACTATCGGATCGAGTCGGTCGGAACCACTGACTTCACAGCGATCGGAGCAGCCTCGAACACGGTCGGCGTCAAATTCACAGCGACAGGTGCTGGAACTGGTACGGGTAAGGCTTCGAGACCATCTTTCGGGATGGGCATCGTCGAGTCAAAGATCGACTGGGACGCAGTAGCAACAGCCGCTGATGGTTGTGATGTGAGCGTTGATATCCCTGATTCAGCGACTGAGAAGCGATTCACAGCGAACGGTGTGGTGTTCGGTACTGACTCGCATCGAACCAACATCGACAAGATTCTCAGCGCAATGAACGGGAATCTGACCTATGTGAACGGGAAATATGTCGTCAGGGCTGGCATCTATGAAGCCCACACCGTCGATCTCGACGAGGACGACCTGATCGATGGAGTGTCAGTCAAGACGAGCCTCGAGCGTGGAGACAGGTTCAACACGGTCAAGGGGCTGTTCCTCGACCCCGACTCGAACAACAAGACGGTCGAGTTCCCCAAGGTGCAGCTCGCGGATGCTCTGAGCAGAGACAACAACGAGGAACTCCACAAAGAGATCGCGCTCAATATGACGAACTCGTCATATATGGCGCAGCGGATAGCGAACAAGCTCATCCAGTTAAGCGATCAGCAGAAGGTCATCAT
>JALRDI010000158.1 GCA_023257035.1 Ilumatobacteraceae bacterium
CATCATGTACGACTGCGTGCAATTCCATGGCGGAATGGGCTACATGCGCGAAACCCCGGTTGAGCGGATGAGTCGTGATGCCCGCATTCTGCCGATTGGTGGCGGGGCAACCGAGGTCATGCTCGAAGAGGTTGCCAAGCGATCGGTGATTGCGTGAACCAACTCGGTCGACTCCGGTCGCTGTTGTTCGCACCAGCAGTTCGCCCTGATTTCATAGCGAAGCTGCCAGAGCGTGGAGCGGATGCGGTCGTTATCGATTGCGAAGACGCAACACCGGCAGGTGCAAAAGATGTTGCCCGGCAGAACGTCCGAGAACTTGCACCTGGGCTTGCTGAACACTGCAACGTAACCGTTCGTGTGAATGCTGTCGCGAGTGAGTGGTTCGTTGACGACATCAACGAGGGAGTTGTTCCTGAAGTTGCTGCAATTGTCGTTCCAAAAATCGACAGTGTTGATGCGCTGAATACGGTGAGTGCTGCGTTAGACGCAAAGGGATTGGCTCATGTCGGAGTCATCGCTGGAATTGAGACGGCGCTCGGTGTAGCTGACGCTCGTCCATTGCTTGCCCACGATCGTGTGGTGGCTGCGTATTTCGGTGCTGAAGATTTCATCGCCGACATGGGTGGCGTTCGCACGGCATCGAATGAAGAAGTGCTGTATGCCCGCAGCGCAGTGGCTCTTGCTGCCCGTCTTGGTGGGGTCCCACTGCTCGACCAGGTGGTGACCGATTTTCGAGACGACGAGCGGTTCATCGCTGAAAGTGCGCAAGCACGAGCCATTGGCTATTCCGGCAAACTTTGCATCCACCCTGGACAGGTTCCACTTGCAAACGCAGCGTTTGTTCCCTCGGCTGAAGAAGTTGACCGGGCCAAGCGTTTGCTTGAGGTATACGACAAAGCCACCGCTGCGGGGCTTGCTGCAATCGATTTCGAAGGCCAGATGGTCGATGAACCTTTGGCAGTACAAGCACGTCGCATCATTGCGACCGCTGAGGAATAGGAGAAAGAACAATGGCTGACATCATCCCGAAGGGCATGTGGTTCGAAGAACTCACACCAGGGCTCGTCGTGCAACATGCGTTACGTCGCACGGTGACCGAATCAGACAACGTGCAATTCACCGTTGCCACAATGAACCCAGCGCCACTTCACCTTGATTTTGCCTATGCCGAGACGACCCAATTCGGAAAGCCACTTGTGAACTCAATGTTCACCATCGCGCTTGTTGTCGGTCTTTCGGTGCACGAACTCACGCATGGCACGACGGTTGCAAACCTTGGGTTTGAGAAAGTGAATTTTCCGGCACCCGTTTTTCACGGTGACACCATCCGGGTCGAATCTGAGGTGCTTGAGGCGCGACCTTCGAAGTCACAGAATGATCGAGGAATTGTCACCTTTGAGCACCGTGGATACAACCAAGACGATGTGCTCGTCTGCACAGCAGTGCGTCAGGCGATGATGCACCGTCGCCCTTCCTAACGCTGCCTTGAACGCCGCAGAAAAATGACGGCACTCCACGGTCGAGGCGTTGTGGGCCACCACAGGAATTCCTTGCAACCGCTCGGTAATTTCGGCCCAAACCTCCCGGAAACGAGGCGCTTTCAGCAAATCCCGCAAGCTGTACGGCAGGTTCCAACGCTGCCAATCCCCGAACTC
>JALRDI010000161.1 GCA_023257035.1 Ilumatobacteraceae bacterium
TACCGGCCCGGTCCGATGAGCGAGAACATGCACAACGACTACGCCGATCGTAAGAACGGTCGCAAACCAGTCGACTTCTTCCACGAAGATGCCCGCGAGGTTCTCGACGACACATTCGGGCTCATGATCTATCAAGAGAGCGTGATGCGCGTCGCACAGCAATTTGCTGGTTACTCACTTGCGCAGGCCGACAACCTCCGTAAGGCGTGCGGCAAAAAGCAGCGTGAATTAATGGTTGCTGAGCGCGAAAAGTTTGAGCAGGGTTGCGAGACAACCGGTTATGGCGTCGATCTTGGAAAACAGTTGTTCGACATCATCGAGAAATTTGCTGACTATGCGTTCAACAAGAGCCATACGTTTGGTTACGGCTTGATCACCTACCAGACGGCATATCTCAAGGCTCATTACCCGGTCGAGTATTTCTCCGCGTTGTTGACGAGCGTAAAACACAATCTTGATAAGGCGGCGATTTACCTTGCGGACTGCCGTGCGAGCGGCATCAAGGTGCTGCCTCCCGATATCAACCGATCGCTCTCAGATTTTGCGCCGCTACGTAGCGAGGACGTCCCCGAGGATGTTGAGTTGCCGGTCGGCTCGCCGGGCGCAATTTTGTTTGGGATGTCCGCTGTACGAAACGTTGGCGAAGGGCTTGTCGCTCAACTCCTAGAAGAGCGGGATGAGCACGGCCCGTACAGCACGTTCTACGAATTTGCTGAACGCGCCCCAGAACAGGTGCTCAACAAGCGAACCATTGAGTCGCTGATCAACGGCGGGGCATTCGATCGTCTTGAACACCCTCGTCTCGGCCTCGTGTCGGTTCACGAAAGCATTATTGAGTCAACCCTTAGTCGGCGGCGTGAACGTGACCAAGGTGTGTTGAGCCTCTTTGGTGATTGGAATGGCGACGATTCTGCTGAGATAGGGCGGGTTGAACGCATTGACATTCCTGATGTCGAATATCCAAAAGCTGATCGGCTGAAGGCCGAAAAGGAAATGCTGGGGCTCTACGTCTCGGACCATCCGCTGTTCGGCGTCGAGGCGGCGCTTCGGCGCAGGGTGGAGCGCGCGATTGTCGATCTCAGCGATATGGAAGACGGCTCAATTGTGAGGGTCGGCGGAATTATCACCGCCTCGGCCCGAAAGTTCACCAAGAAGGGTGACCAGATGGCAGTCTTCACGCTCGAAGATCTGGATGCCGCTGTCGAGGTCACGGTGTTTCCCCGAACGCTCGCCGCCCTGCAGCAGTCGATTGTTGACGACCGAATCGTTGCGGTAAAAGCTCGCCTTGATCGACGTGACGAGAGTCGTCTTGGCCTTATCGCCATGGATATCGAAGTGCTTACGGGCCTCGATGATGGCAGCTCTAGACCTGTCCGGCTCAGGCTTCCTGGTGGAATGCCTGATCGTCACGTGCTCGAGCGGTTGAAAGGCATTATCGAAGAGCATCAGGGCGACACCCCTGTTGAGATTGAAGTCGCAAAGGGCCAGGTGCTTCGTCTCGGAGAAGGATTCCGTGTTGACCCGTCTCGGGCGGTTGGGGAGCTTCGTGTGGCCTTCGGCCATGAGGCGGTCGCACCCTAATTCATGGTCCCGCCTGCTTGAGACGAGGCTCGAGATGGCAGAATGTAGAGAAGAAGTTCTGCTGGAGATCATGAAATGGCATTGGAAGTACTCACCAACGACGCGAGCGCGCTGACAGAAGATGACCTTGCGGAGATGACTGCAATTGAGGGAGCCTTCGATTTAGCGTTCCTTGATGGTTGTCGCGAGTCTTGGGTTCTTGCCACAACTGCACGTGATGGCGGCACGCTTCACGGATTTACATTCTCGACCCTTGAGCGAATTGGTGGCACACCATGTGTCCTGCTTGGGGTCATGAGTGTCCGACGTAATTCGAAGCGCGACACTGTGCTGAAAGGGTTGATGAAAGAAGCGTTCCACCGTGCGCTGATGGCATTCCCTGATGAAGACGTAGTTGTTGGCGGGCGTTTCGCCCGTCCAGATGCTCTTCAAGCATTGAAGGAACTCGACGATGTCATCCCAGCTCCCGGCTCGCGTGCCGTTGGGGAAGAGCGTGCATGGGGTCGGCGTCTCGCAAAGCGATTCGGAATGGATTCGTCCTATGTCGCCGAGCAATTCATGTCGCCAAAAAATCCCGAGGGTGGTTTTGTCGATTTTGAGTCGACCAAGCCAGAAAAGATTGCCGCTGGAACGAAAGGCCTTTTCAAAGGGGTCGATGCATCGTCAGGTGGAGTGCTCATCGCCTATGGCTGGACGATGGCTGAGGATCTTGCAAAGCTCGGAGCCAGATAGCCCAACTCAGGTTGAGGCGCTAGCGGCGCTCATTCGCTCTCGGGCGATGTGCCGCTCCTTCCTTACTGACGACGTTGATGAGGCCGTCGTTCGCGAGATTGTCGATCTTGGCACTCGAGCGCCCAGTGCAGGGCGATCACAGGGCATGCACATTGTCGAGCTCACCGGCGATGACCGTGAGAAGTTGTGGGGTCATTCGTTGCCGACTGAGCGGCGTCAATCATTTGCATTTCCGGGCCTGTTGAAGGCGCCGGTCCTGTTGCTGATGTTTACCGATCCCGATGCCTATGTCAATAGGTATTCAGAGCGAGATAAGGCGCACACCAATCTGGGGGAGGGCAGAGCCCGATGGAACACCCCGTTTTGGTTCGTTGATGCTGGTATGGCGGCGATGGCAATGCTGCTCGCAGCTGAAGCTCAGTCGCTCGGTGCGTTGTTCTTTGCTCTTCCTGAACCAGAAGCGGAGATTCGCTCAGGCCTTGGCGTTCCCGAGTCGCTTGAGACGGTTGGGGTGCTGGCGCTTGGTTATCAAGATGTAGCCGATCCTCGTTCCCGCGGTGCCGGGAGAAGTGCAACGCGAACGCGCCGAACAGCTGCCGACGTTATTCACCAAGGCCAGTGGTGATTGCGTCGGCGGTGAGAGTGGTTGTTGCTTCAACGAATCCATTGAGGAAGTGATCTGCCCCGTTGAGAATGTGAACAGCGGAACTTGCTGTCATCGGGTGATCTGCAAGTGATGAAGGTGGGGAGAATTGATCGTGTTCAGCAATGATCAATGTCGTTGGCACTCGTGGGGTATCAACTGAGATCGTCGAGAGCGGTGGCGCAATCATCACGAGATGTCGCGCACCAACCTGAGCGGCAACCCTTGCGGCGACGATCGATCCGAACGAGTAACCAACGATGACCAGCGGCAGATCGCGATGTCGACGTTGTAGCTCTTCACAGGTTGCGACTGCATCTGGCATTTCGTCGATCGTGTTCCCGCTTGCGTGTCTGAAGTCATTTCGCGCAGTCATAATCTGCTCCTCGTTCAGCGCTTGACTCAAACTGAGTAGTAGTGGGTGGTCTCGTCGTCCTCCGTAGAGCGGGTGTGGGTGGAGAAGAGTGGCTAGCGCGCGCGGTTGCAGTGGAATATCGATATCCACGCCGATGGTGACATTGTCTGAGGTAGTGAGTTGTATCGTCTCTCGGCTGCCCAGATTTGGGGAGGCGAAGTCATCAGATGGCGAGCCAGATTCCATTACTGCACGGTACCCTTCGAACCGTGGTGTCTGAGAACGACAAGCTTCCGATCAAAATGTTGAGCGACCGGTTGCTCGTTCGTATCGGAAAAGACGAGGGTGAGCGAAAGACCTCTGGGGGAATTCTCATACCGGCTACTGCTCAGATGGCGAAACGCCTGATCTGGGCGGAGGTGATTGCGCTTGGCCAGAATGTTCGTTCAGCTGAGGTCGGCGATCGTGTGCTGTTTAGCCCTGACGACCGCTATGAGGTCGAGGTGCAAGGTGAAGACCTTGTCATGCTGCGGGAGCGTGACCTTCATGCGGTTGCTGCCGAACGCATCGAGGCGTCAACTGGTTTGTACCTCTGAGAACTCGGGTGTCTCTCGGGTGACCGAGGCGTTACCGGCCTAGGCTCAATGCCATGGAGTCAACACGTACCGATTGGAGCCCGATCACTCTCTCAGACGGCGTGCGTGAGCGAATCACCTTTAACGCTGATGGTCTCGTCCCGGCGATCGCGCAGGAGGTTGAGACCGGCGAGGTGCTCATGATGGCGTGGATGAATGCCGAATCGCTCGACCGCACACTCGCGGAGGGGCGCATGGTGTACTGGTCGCGTAGTCGAAGTGAACTTTGGCGCAAGGGTGATACAAGTGGTGATCACCAGACGGTGTGTGAGGCGTATTACGACTGTGACGGAGACACGCTGCTCTTCAAGGTCGTT
>JALRDI010000179.1 GCA_023257035.1 Ilumatobacteraceae bacterium
GCAGTTGCGCTGTTGTCGATTACGTTAGCCACGAGTTCTGCAGTGCCGCGTAACGGATCGTCCATTGGAACCCGCCGCAATGGATCAGTACCTATGTCAAAGACCATTGAGTCCCAATTCGCTGCGATGACCTCATTCCCGAATCGCTCCACGCATCGCCCCCTGAAATATGCACGGGTGCTTTCCGGCGGTTGGGTTTTGGCGTGGTCAACTTCAAGATCGCTAACAAGAGAAATGAGACCACACCGCGCGGCAAGTCCTTTCGACGGCCTCATATCGTGATACTGCAGGTCAATCGCTCGGAGGGCGGCTGACCCGGGAGCAAGTTGATGACGGTTTGCATAGGCGTCAATTAGTCGTTGTTTAGCCACCCAGTCGACTCGATCTGCCACCGATGCCGGATCACTTTCGAGTCCAGCCAGCATGCTCTCCCAGTGATGAAGCGCAAGAGTGCAGTCAGCCACCCCGACTGCTTCTCCCCCGGTTCGTTCAACCCAATTTCGCGCGATTTCGTAGAGTTGCCACTGCACCTCGATGGCCCGAACGGTTGTGCCCTCGTAGGTGGAAATCGCAACTTTCAAGCTTGGGTCATGACTTACTTGGGTGATAGCTCGAACCGGAGTTGCGAGCGCAGGCATTTCCATCGCCGGGTCGTCTTCAACAGCTGCGAGGAGCATTGCAGTCGAAGCAACTTTGACGAACGTTGCAACCTCTGACATGTTGGCATCGCCCGCAATGACATGGAGCCTCCGATACTTGGACGCGTCACAATGAGGTTCATCGCGAGTGTTCACAATCGGCCGGCGAACAGTGGTTTCGAGGCCGACTTCCTCCTCAAAGAAGTCAGCTCGTTGCGAGAGCTGGAATCCAACTGAGTTCCATGGCATGCCAGGGAACTCGCAGCCGACCTTTCCTGCTCCAGCGAATACCTGTCTGGTGACGAAATGTGCCATCACCGCCGAAATCACTTTCCCAAATGGCAGTGCTCTGTCGACGAGATAATTCTCGTGACAGCCGTATGAGTTTCCCTTGCCATCAGAGTTGTTTTTGTGAACGAGAAGTTCCGCCCCATCTGGAACAAGGAGTTGGGCGGCGCTGAGTGACTCGCGGACAATCTCCTCTCCTGCACGGTCCCACACAACGGCTTCTCGTGGCGTCCGAACCTCAGGAGTTGACATCTCTGGATGCGCATGATCGACGTAGTACCGAGCTCCGTTTGTGAGAACTGCGTTTACTGGGGCGTACTCAAGTTCGGGGTCAAACTCGTATGGGTCAAGAGGATCAGGTGAGCGGGCGTCCCGTCTCGGGTCTTCGGCGATGAGATCGAATGCGACTTGCTCTTGGGCAGCCCCGGTATAGGCATTGATCAACAGAGCTGACGCGGTGACCGGATTGTTGTCTGCTCCCCGAACAAGGATCCCGTACTCAGTTTCGAGACCGCATACCTTTGGCACGGCCATTATCTACAGGTACTGCCCGGTTTGTGTCCGCTCGATCGCTCGCCCACCACCTGCTGGACCAGCTTCGCGATCGACGAGCGTTCGGATGAAGACAATTCTTTCGCCTTTTCGGCCTGACACCTTCGCCCAATCATCTGGATTTGTCGTGTTCGGCAGGTCCTCATGTTCGATGAATTCAGAGCGCACGGCGTCAATCAAGTCACCGGAGGACACTCCTCGTTCTCCTCCAGCGATGACGCGCTTGATTGCCGATTTCTTGGCACGCCTCACAATATTTTCAATCATCGCCCCCGAGGCAAAGTCCTTGAAGTACAACACCTCTTTGTCGCCATTTGCATACGTCACTTCAAGGAATCTGTTGATGTCGTCGGTGCGATACATCTCATCGACCGCGGCATCAACCATAAGGTCGATTGACTCGCCCTCACCGATCGGTATTTCGTCATTGAGGTACCTCAAGAACACCTGTCGAGCTGCGACTGCATCGGGCCGGTCGATTCTGATCTTCACGTCAAGACGGCCAGGTCGAAGAATCGCCGGATCGATGAGATCCTCACGGTTCGTCGCTCCAATGACGATCACGTTTTCAAGCCCTTCGACACCGTCGATTTCGGCGAGCAACTGTGGCACAACAGTGGACTCCATGTCCGAGGACACGCCGGTTCCTCGGGTGCGGAACATCGAGTCCATCTCATCGAAGAACACGATGACTGGCCAACCTTCATCACTCTTTTCTCGTGCTCGCTCAAAGACCAGCCGAATCTGCCGTTCGGTCTCGCCAACATATTTGTTGAGCAATTCCGGGCCTTTGATGTTGACGAAGTAGCTCCGTCCTTTGTCCTCACCAATTGCAGAAGCCACCTTCTTCGCCAAGCTGTTTGCGACAGCTTTTGCAATGAGCGTCTTGCCGCATCCAGGCGGCCCATAAAGAAGAATTCCCTTCGGCGCAGGCAGACGGTGCTCGGCGAAAAGGTCTGCGTGAAGGAACGGAAGCTCAACTGCGTCTGCAATTTCGGCAATCTGGCGGTCAAGCCCACCGATGTCGTCGTAGGTGACATCAGGAACAACTTCAAGTAATAGTTCGTCGACATCAGGTCGCCCGAGGACTTCCAACACAAGGGCAGAGCGGGTATCGATTCGCACCCGATCGCCGACCCTGAGCCTGGTTCCGCGCAAGCCATCGCTCAGGGTGCAGACAGCGTCCTCGTCAGCACGTGCAGTCACCACCACCCGAATTCCATCATCAAGTAGTTCACGGATGGTTCCGATGTCGCCAACGGTGTCAGAGCTCCGGACACCAATAATGACCATCGCTTCGTTGAGGGTTACTTCAGCGCCGGCCACAACGTCGGCTGGGTCAACGTCAGGGCCCACCGTGACACGGAATTTGCGACCGGTCGAAAGAACGTCAAAACTGCCATCGTCATTCTGCAGAAGTACGACTCCGTAGGTGTTTGGAGTTGCGGTGAGACGCTCGATGTCGTCGCGAAGAGATTCGATCTGTTCTTTGGCTTCGCGAAGGGTGCCGCTCAAACGTTCATTTCTTGAGATTGACCCCGCAAGTTCGCCCTTCAACTCGATGACTCTGGCTTCAAGGGCACGGATTCGATGGGACGGTTCCGCAACACGCTCCTTGAGACGCTCAACTTCGGCCGTTAAACGATCGATCTCAGCCAACGGTTCTGAATGATCTTCCAATGTCGCCTCCTCTCAGTGCGATCATCATCCCACACGAATTGAAATCTTTCATCCACGAACCTGCGAATTGACTGCGGAAGAACTATGAATGATTAACACTTGAGCGTTACACTTTCTCGCAGAAGGTATTCGACTTTTACTAAGGAGCCCCGACCATGAAGGTTTGGATTGACCAAGATCTCTGCACCGGCGACGGACTTTGCGAAGAAATCGCACCGGACGTGTTCGCATTGCTGGACGATGGTCTCGCTTACGTGAAAGAGGGCGACAAGATTTTTGCTGAGGCCAAAGGCAACCCACAAGGTGCCGATGGAATGGCCGAATTTGCTGACAGCCAGCTTGATGGTGTGGTTGAGTCAGCCGAAGAGTGCCCTGGCGAGTGCATCTACATCGAGCCCTGAGTTCAGTCGTCGTGTAAATCTGCGGCTTCGGCCGCTTCGGCTTCCTCTTGTTGCCGTTTCTCCCCCTTACCGAGGAACCGCCCGGCTGTAAGAAAGCCGGTGTGGGCAACCATTCGATGGTCAGGACGAACGGCTTGACCGTCAATGTGCCAACCTCGATGCAGTACCTCGATTGTCCTGGTATCTAGCCATCGCCCTTTCATCTGCTCGCGAGTTTGTGCAGCCTGAGTGATCGACGGCGTGTACGCGACGAGGATGCCTCCGGGTCGCAGCACTTTCTCGGCATGAGGAACCACGTTCCACGGCTCCGGAAGGTCGAGAACGACTCTGTCGAACGGGCCGTCTGCGGGATCAATCCCTTTGTATGCGTCACCAATTTTGACGTTATAGCGGTCGAGCACTTCTTCGCCAAGGAATGACACCACATTCGCTTTTGCCCGATTTGCGAAATCTTCTCGAATTTCGTAGCCGGTGATGTCTGCACCCCATCGCAGCATCGTCATCGACAATGCTCCTGATCCAACTCCACTCTCTAAGACTTTCACTCCAGGAGAAATATCCGCCAGCACGCAGATTGGCGCGAGATCTTTGGGGTAAATCACCTGCGCACCACGGGGCATCTCGAGAACAAAGTCCTCGAGTGTTGGCCGAAGCACCGTATATTCCGCCCCGTGTGTACTTCGCACTACCGTCCCCTCAACCACGGCAACGACATCAGCGTGTGGCACAAAGCCTGCATGGCTATGGAACTCACCACCTTCAACTAATTCCACGAGATAACGACGCCGCTTTTTGTCGAGCAGCAGGACGCGTTCTCCGTAATTGAACATTTGATTAGTTGCCATCTTGGCTCCCCCATTGGGCATCGAACATTTTGCGAGCTTTTTTATTGAGCACCATTCTGACGGGAATTGACTCATGTCCAGATGCCGAGTCAACTAGACGACAGAATGCACAAGGTTGTTCAGCACTCGCAGAGGGCGCCCCGCACATCGGACACGAACTCGGCGCATCTACCACTGCAGTCTGTTCAATGACCGGACGCATTCGGTCGAGAAATCCGAGGTAGAACGACGCTTTGGTCCCAGGCGAAGCGGCGTCGAGAGTATTCAAAGCTTCCTTGTACGCGATGTGCTTGTTCCCAAGCGCCATCGGGCATTCTTCGACGACGTAGTCAATGCCTCGCACTACACACCAGGCAGCCATTTCTCGCTCGGTCAGGCGCACGAGCGGTTTTACTTTCTTGCCAAAGCCATTTCCGGCAGACAACACGGGGGCTTGCCGCCTGAGGTACTCGACGTCCCAGCGAAGCGTATTTCCGAAAAGGACGGCCGCTTCGTCATCGAGATTGTGACCTGTTGCGAGCACGTCGTAACCCTCACGCTTGGCTACCTCATCGAAAATGTGCCGCTTGGATAGTCCACACGCTGAACACGGGCTTCTACCTGTCACACCGGCAGCAGTTGGAATATCGAATCCGTGCTCGTTGCGAATGTCAACTTCGATGAGCTTCAACCCGCGATCGGCCGCAAATCGTCGCGTGATCACTCCGCTTTCATCGCTGTATTCCCCAATTCCCAGACCGATGTAGAGGCCATCTGCCTGATAGCCCTCTTCCACCAACATGTCCCAGAGCGCAAGAGAGTCTTTACCACCTGAGACTGCGACGAGAACGCGATCATCGCGGGAGAGCATCTCGAAATCCGAAATCGCCTTTGAGAGCTGACGGCGACAGAGCTGAATGAAGTGCTCACTACAGAAGTTGGCGTTATGACGAGGCAGATCGATAACCGCTGGCTCTCCACAGGACCGACACTTTGACATCACTACCCTCCTGAAATCACCGGGCGGAGTTCAACGGTGTCATGCTCATTGAGGATGGTGTCCGATGGGACGAGTGTGCCGTTACAGATGACGATGTATCCCTCCGGAGCGAAGCCAAGCTCGAGCAAAATTGCCCGAGCGGGCCTTCCGCCTCTGACTTCAACTTCGCGCAATGGCTGGCGCAGCCGAATGATCAACGCCTACCGCCACGTCGAACTGAAAGCGACATTGAAGTTCCTGGCCGCATTTTCACTCGGCGAACCGTTTCAGGCTGTCGACCAATTGTTCGCTTCGTTCCGCGAACCACGAGCATCCCTACAGCAAGCGACCTAAACACTGAGCTACCACCCCAGAACCCGCGGCGTATTGATGTCTTGACTAAACGGTCGACAAATTGACGGCGCATGATGGTCAAGTTTCAGAGCCGTCGGATGTCGATAATCGCTGATTTTTTGCGACCCGAACGTCGACCGAGGAGATACGCAACTACTGCAACGGCCACACCGATTGCCACACCGATGGTGACAATCGTTTGACGGCGATCTTCAATTTGTCCACGGAGACTGTTCTGAAACGATCCCAGGGTCGACTCGAGTTCGTCGCGATCAGTGGTTGACTCTTGTGTTCCGCTCATTTTGAATCACTTCCTCGATCACGGTCGGTAAATAACTCAGTCCTGTTGATTCGCTGCAATGTTGCGACAAGAACTACGACACCAACTACAAGCACAACCAGGTATGGCAGCCACGAAAGTCGCGAGTCCGCCGCAGCGATACCCGAGAACTCGGTTTGGAGCAGGCGCAGAATGCCGAGCAGCCCGAGAGCGACTCCTCCACCTATTAGGACTCCTCCCGCAAGACCGAAGATGAGCCAGCGACCAGCCCCAGAGAGCGGATGGAGCAACTGCCCCTTGACATACGACGTCAACGAGTCGATGACGGCGTCAATTGATGCCGGCCTCGCACGCTTCTCACGTGACTCACTCGCAGGTCGTTTGAACTTCACGGTGATATTCCTATCACGCTTCTCGAGAATTCACGATTCCCGATCAACAAACAGGCCGACTTCGAGTCATCTTCATCGGACAACTGGGCGACACCCCACAAAGTCGTCATCACAACGCAATCTGGGCACTTACGGCCGCTCGGCGATAGTTTCAGACCTATGTCAAGGCCTCCAGCCACCCAGTACTCCATCACCCTCCAGGTCAGTCTCGATAACTCTCCCGGTGTACTCGGTCATCTTGCGACTGCAATCGGTGACGCCGGGGGCAACATTTACGCCATCGATTCATTCGTCGCCAAAGGGGAACTACTCGATCGCGACCTGGTGGTGAACTGCAAGAGTGTCGAGCATCAGACCGAGGTCGTGGAGGCCGTCCAAAACACTCCCGGCGTTGTGCTGCGCGGTTGGTGGGATCGCACATTCCGGATGCACGAAGGCGGCAAGATCGAAGTCCTTTCGCTCTTCCCCGTCGGCGATCAACAAGACCTCTCGATGGCCTATACCCCCGGTGTGGCGCGAATTTGCAACGCAATCGCCGCCGAGGAGGCCCTGGCCGACGAGTACACCATCCGAAAAAACACGGTTGCGATCGTCACCGACGGCTCCGCTGTGCTCGGCCTCGGAAAAATTGGGGCAAAAGCCGCAATGCCAGTGATGGAAGGCAAAGCTCTGCTGTTCAAAGAGTTCGGAGGTGTCGATGCCTTCCCCATCTGTCTCGATGTCTCGACACCTGAAGAGATCATTGAAACCGTCATCCGACTTGCTCCCACGTTTGGTGGAATCAATCTCGAAGACATCGCTGCCCCCGGCGCATTTCAGGTTGAGGAAGCGCTAAAAGCGGCTCTCGACATTCCAATTTTTCACGATGACCAGCACGGAACCGCCGTGGTCGTGCTCGCTGCACTGCAGAATGCTCTTCGGATCACCGGAAAAGAACTGAAAGAGCTCTCGATCGTAATCTCGGGCGTCGGCGCAGCAGGAGTGGCGATCGGCAAGATTCTGCTTGGTGCAGGAGCCACAAATATTGTCGGTGTCGATGTCGAGGGCGCTGTCTACAAGGGTCGTGCTGGGCTCAACCGGTGGACCCAGGCGTTTGCCGAGAGCACCAACCCCGAGGGCAAACAGGGACGGATCTCTGACGTAATTCACGGAGCCGACGTATTCATCGGGGTAAGCGCACCCGACGTTCTCACTCAGGACGACATCCGGGCGATGAATCCTGATCCAATTGTGTTCGCAATGGCGAATCCAGACCCGGAGATTCGGCCTGAGCTCACCGAGGGCCTCGTGCGAGTACTCGGCACTGGTCGCAGCGACTATCCGAATCAAATCAACAACGTTCTCGCATTCCCTGGAATGTTTCGCGGTGCGCTCGACGCTCGCGCAACGGCAATCACCGAGAACATGAAACTCGCAGCGGCGAAGGCCATCGCCGAGTCGGTGTCTGATGACGACCTCTGCGAGACGTTCATCATTCCATCGGTCTTTGACAAGACCGTTTCGACCAAAGTTGCTGCAGCCGTTGCTGATGCGGCTCGAAACGAAGGTGTCTGCCGCTCTTGACGAGTGGCAACCTTCGCAGCTGAAGAGCCGACTTCGAAACGACTTGTGGCCGCCTCGGCTACCGGGGACGTCAGATCTCAAGGCACGCGATCAACGCGATTATCGTAAGGACATGCCCCTTCACCACCGAATCGGCTGGTTCATGTTTGTCGTCTCGGCTGTTCTTTTTGGGATTTCCGGCGTTCGAAGCGGCGACGTACCGGTCATCATCGGAAGTGCAGTCTTCGGTGTCGCGTGCTTGGCGTTTCTTAAATCATGACGCTGATCTGATGAGCGTTGCGACCAGCGATCACCCTTCGCGAAACTTCAAGACAGCCTCAAGGTCGCCCAACGCCTGTGAAAATCGGCGAAGACGTTCTGCTGGATTATCAGAGCAAAGAATTGCTTGACGATCAAGATCAGCAATTGGAACCATCCCCGCCAGCCGAAAGGCTGCCAGCCGTTCATCGCCATCAACAAGAGGAAGGTGATCTGGCACTTCCGCACCTAGCTGGATGAGAACTTTCTCGACTCGATTGATTTCAACTGCGACTTCGGACGCGGCAGGCAACTCATCACCGTCTACCATCTCAGCAACCTCAGCTCTTGGGTACGGGTCGTCCTCAAGCCACTCGATCACGCGCACTCGGCGCTGGCCGAGAGCAAGAAATGTGTACTCCCCTGTTGGCTGCACCATGACTTGCGCAAGCTTGCACATCGTCGCAATTTCTAGACGCTCATCTCCGCCACCTACTTCGCGCCCTCTAACAATTGGAGCAATCGCAAACTGCAGATCGCCATCTCCCGCGAGGAGGTCAGCCATCAACTGCTGGTACCTCGGCTCAAAGATACGCATCGGTAACGCGGTGCTCGGAAATACAACGGCCGACAGCGGGAACATCGGCGACACAAAACTCTCGTTTTCAGCGAGCATCAATCGCCGCCTCAGGACTGAAAGCAAGGGGGTCTCGTTCATCCGAGAAACGGTCGATGACGTCAAACACATCACTTATCACTCCATCGAGTGATACAAGATCACCCATTGCAATCACTTCGACGCCAAGCGGTGTCGTTGCGACAACAATTGAATCGGCGCCGTCAGCAATGACGAGCCCGGTTGCTGCTACTCCACCGACCATGACATCTTCAAAGTATTCAGGGTGCTGCTCGGCGAGGAGTTGCGCGAGCACACTCAGATCAGCGCACGACATCTCGATGTTGCCTGACGCAAAAGAGAACTCGGCGCCATGCTGTTCATTGAGATAGCTAACCATCTCGTTGATACCGCTATCTGGAAAAGCTGCTCCGCCAAGATTGAGCGCCACAATACTTTGAATATTGCCGAAGACTACCGACCACGGGTGGCTTGAGAGATTTGAACGAAGCAACGATTGGGCGATTTCGCGAAGCGGAGGACTCTCTACGACCGCAAGCGGGACTGAACCTTCACCAGAAGGTCCTGTGCGAGCGCTCCCCCCTACAGCAATTCCTTTCGAGCGAAGGAGATCGAGA
>JALRDI010000227.1 GCA_023257035.1 Ilumatobacteraceae bacterium
TGTTCGTTTGTCACTGCTTGAGCAAGTTCAGGTTGCAGAGTCGTCGCAATTGAAACCGCAAGCAAGCCATGTGGCAGCACAAAGAAAATGAATGCATCAAAGTAGGCCGAAGCAAGCGACGACCCAGGGTCGGCGAGATTGCGAATGACGACGAGTGCAACCTGATTGGCAATGACGAAACCGAGTGTCCAGCCACTCATCTTCGCAACTCTTCGCACAGCGGGATGTCGAAGGTCGACATGCCATCGAAGCGGTGACGGCCCGCGAAGTGCAGCCGCCGTTGTGATCACCGCCATGAGGGCAATTCCGCCAGTGGCTCCGAGAGCAAGGGTGAGATACAGGCGTGAGTTCGTCGTCACATCAGCGAGTTCCCAGGTTGTCGAACCAGCACCGGGAAGGGTGAGAAGAGTTCCGACGATGATGATGTTCGAGGCAACCGGAGCCCAAGCAGCTGCGAGAAAGCGACGCGATGCGTGAAGTACTGCGGTCATCACGCCAGTGATTCCGTAGAACAGCACCTGAATGACGAAGAGTCGAGTGAGCATGGTTCCGACAGTTCGAAATGTGTCGGCTTCGATATCAGACGACGTATTAAGGGAGTACAACCTGAAAATGGCTGGAGCGAGCGCAACTGCGATTGCGGCAAGAGCCGCTGAGGCAATGAGCGCAGCGCTAATGACGGCGTGGAACCCTCGTTCATCCTCGTCGGTCCGAGCCTCTCGTGAGAGAAGCGAGGTGAAGACCGGCACCAGGGTTGCGGAGAGTACGCCACCGATGATGAGGTCGTACACAATGTTCGGGGTTTCGTTCGCCAGCTTGTATGCGTCAGATAGCGCGTTTTGTCCAATGACGTAGGCGAGAACGATGACCCGAAGGAGACCGCTAGCACGAGAGAATGCGGTTCCTGAGGCGACGATGAGGTTTGAACGCACAAAGTTCGCCACGTCGAGAACACTAGCCCTCGTAAGTACCGCCGCGGAGGCGTCTGTTTGCTGCGTCACGGTGACACACTGGTTCTGTGAAGAATGTGGCGTATGTTCGTCGGCCAAGTCCGAATCTCGGTGATGGCTTGGTTACTCATATTCAGCGTTCTCCGATTGACGTGGGTCGAGCGATTGAACAATGGGAGAACTATTGCGAGGCCCTTATCCGTTTTGGCTGGAACGTGGTCGAGGTTCCACCGGCAGATGAACACCCTGATGGTGTATTTCTTGAAGATGCTGTCGTTGTGTTCGGTGAGCTTGGCGTGATCACTAGGCCTGGGGCGCCGGAGCGACGCGGGGAGACAGTAGGCCTCGCCGAGGTGCTCTCGGCCGACGGGCTCACTGTCGAGCAGTTGTCGTCAGGTCATCTCGATGGGGGAGACGTATTGAAAGTAGGAAAGGTGGCCTATGTCGGTGTCGGAGGACGAACCGATCCCGAAGGCGTTGCCGCTCTTGAGGCGATCGTCGCATCGCGGGGTTGGGTGGTGCGACCGGTTCCAGTTTCAAAAGTGCTGCATTTGAAGTCGGCGGTGACAGCACTTCATGACGGAACCGTGATTGGCTTTCCGCCAGTCGTTGATGATCAGTCACGGTTCGAATCGTTTATGGCGGTCCCCGAAGAACACGGTGGCCATGTGGTGCTACTCGATGATGAGACGGTGCTGATGTCAACCAGTGCCCCGCTGACGGCTGCGACGTTGCGCGAGCGAGGAACTGCAACAGAGTGCGTTGATATCTCTGAGTTCGAACGTCTCGAGGGCTGTGTGACGTGTCTCTCGGTTCGGGTGAGAGCCGATTAGTCTCACACCGTGAAGATCGCATCTGCAGATTCCCCAATGTCTCGCCGAACGGTCTTGAGCCTCGGCATTATCACGGGGGTGATGGCTGCGGGCTATGGAGTGATGTTCACCGTTCTCGATGATTTTCGTGATCGTTTTGGTATCACCGAAAGTCGGCTCGGAATGATTGTGGGAATCGGATTTCTCTCTTCATTTCTCGCACAGATTTTTCTTGCTCCTCTCGCTGACCGCGGCTATGCCCAACGCATTGTTGTGATCGGCCTTCTACTCAACTTTGGTGGGCTTGTGATGTTGGCCTTTGGTGAGACCACCCTTGTGTTGCTCATCGGTCGTTTTGTGATGGGAATTGGGCTGGGGGTGGCATTTCCAGCGATTCGAAGAATCGTCATTCTCGGAGACCCAGCACGACTTGGAGACAACTTGGGGCTGTTACTCGCGGCGGATGTTGCCGGGTTTGCGGTCGGCCCATTGCTCTCAGCGCTCGTCGTCGGACCAATTGGTCTTCCCGCGCCGTTTTTGATGATCGCCGTTGCGTCGCTGTGCAGCATTTTCATTATTGCGAGAATCAACGTCAACGAACGCGCTGAAGCGGAATCAAGCAAGTTGGCGTTTGATTTATTAAAGATTCGTCCTTACGCCGCCGCGGTCTGCATGGGTGTCGCAGTCTTCGTCATGATCGGAACGTTCGATGCATTGTGGGTTGTCATGTTGGACGACCTAGATGCATCGGAATGGATTGCCAACGTTGGGATCACCTTGTTTGTTTTGCCGATGATCTTCCTCGCTGAGCGGGGTGGTCGCCTTGCGCAGCGCATCGGGCCGTTCAAGGTCGGCCCGGCAGGGTTGCTGCTCGGAGCGGTGTACATGCTCATGTATGGCCTGATTCCGTCGGCATTAGTGATGCTAGGAATCGGAATTGTGCACGGTTTTACCGATTCGTTGACAGTTTCAAGTTCTGCAGTGGCCGTTGGAATGGTGACCCCTGAAGATCGTCATGCAGGCGGCCAAGGACTTCTTGGAGGGGTGCAAACCCTGTCTGCAGGAACGATCGCGGTCGTCGCCGGATTCCTCTACGAGGCGTATGGTCGATTCGCTGCGTACGCAGTCTGCTCGGTGGTGATGGTCGTGCTCGCTGTTGCAGCCTTTGTGCTGAGTGGCAGTCAACGGTCTGCAACCCCAGACGAGGTCGTAGAAGTCAACGATCCTTCGACTGCGGTCACCGGTCACGCCTAAGAAAGATCATCGCCGGCCTGGCGTAGCTTGTCGGCCAGTTAACGAGCCCCGAGTGTCTTCGTCATAGGAAGAGTGCTGCGTTCGCCATCGCCTTCAGCAATGAGCCGGTTAGAGCGCTCGAGCTGTTGGTCGCGAGCGAGTAAGCCGATGAAGAGCCCGACAACAGCAATGCCCCCGTAGCTTGCTCCCGAAGCGAGCATGGCAAGCGCTGGAGCGGGGCATGTTCCAGCGATCGACCAGCCGGCACCAAAGAGTGCGCCGCCGTAGATGTGGTGACGCTCAATCTTCGAACGGGCGAGTGAGAGGACGCCGCCGTATGGAGTGGCGAGTTGTCGCTTCTCGAGAAACCAGAGCAGAGGGGCTGAGATGCCAATTGCGAGACCCATGAGGCCGAAGACATAGAAGCTTTCAAGCCGGAGAGTGGCGTGAATGGTGTCGTAGTCGTGCAAGCGTCCTGCGGCGAGCACGAAGCCAAACATCGCTCCGAAGGCGAGGCCGACGAGGTTCATTGGGCGCTTCATTTTCCAACCGCCGGGGTGACGTCACCAAGGGCGGTGAATGATGTCAGCAAGAATGTGACAGCAACCGCTGTTGCCATGAAGGTCGCAGTAGATGCCCAACTCGCTGGGGAACGTTGCGCCGTTCCGCAGATTCCGTGACCTGAGGTGCATCCTCCTGCAACACGGGCTCCATACCCCATGACGATTGCACCAAGGAGCACAACGACCATGATGAGTGGTTCGGACCAGCCGGCGGCATGTAATGCCGTGTAGCCGCGCCGGAACTCGATGCCAGGGCCGAGGATGGTCGCAATTCCGCCGCCGATAAAGATGCCGACGAAGTAGAACACTCGCCAGCTCAC
>JALRDI010000263.1 GCA_023257035.1 Ilumatobacteraceae bacterium
TCAGGTGTGTCGCTGACCGTCATCGACAAGATCACCAACGCTGGCAAGATCCAGTTCTCACCGGCCAACACCTCACCTGCATTCACTGACTATGCAGACAATGGCCTCTACTTCCGTTCGGCTCCGTCCGACGTCGTTCAGGGTGCAGCTCTCGCTGACCTCATGATCGGTGATGGTGCGCTTACCGCAGCATTCATCGTCATGAACGACTCATACGGCACCGGCCTTTTTGAGTACACCTCAGCTCCGTACACCGATGCTGGTGGCGAAATCGTCTACGAGGTCATCTACGACCCACAGGCAGAGAACTTTGACGCTGAAGTTTCAGCTGCAGTCGAAGCCAACCCAGACGCAATCGTCATCATCGGTTTCGATGAGACCTCAAAGATCCTCACCGGACTCATCGAGGCAGGCGCAGGCCCAGCCGACAAGATGATCTACGGTTCAGACGGCAACATGGGTAACGCCCTCGCACAGGCATTCGACGACCCAGGTGTCGTTGCAGGTATGCGTGGAACCGTTCCTGGTGTCGACATCGAGACCAACGCAGACTTCATTGCTCGTCTGCTTGAGATTGATCCTGAACTCCAGGACTTCGCCTACTCAGGTGAGTCATACGACGCAGCCATCGTGATCGCTCTCGCAGCAATCGCAGCTGGCAGCGATGACGGTGTCGCAGTTGGCGCCGCCATCAACGACGTCACCCGCGGTGGCGAGAAGTGCACAACCTTCGCTGATTGTGCAGCACTCCTCGCTGATGGCGCTGACATCGACTACGACGGTGTTTCCGGTCCTCTGGAATTCATCGACGCAGGTGAGCCTTCAGAAGCATCAATCCTCATCAAGGAATTCAATGCTTCAGGTGAGCTCGAAGTCGTTGACATCATCTTCGGCAAGATCTGATCAACCGATCAGTCTTGACTGAATAACGTTGTGATGGGCCCCGGGGAAACCCGGGGCCCATTCGCGTCCACGGGCAACTTTGCTTTCGAGTATGTGGCGAACAAGGAACATCATCGCCCCGCTCAGGGACGAGACAATCAGCCAACCACTGACACCACCGGCAACCGCTCACAGGATGTAGAGCAGCGAAGAGAGCGGGCGACGACGAGAACACCCTCTTGGACCATTTTGGGTACCGCTCAACAAACCCCGGTCAGCTACGTGACGTGGATTGATCAGCCTGCGTTGATCAGTCTTGGTGTGACTTCACCAAGGTTCCGAGATACAGCTCGATCACCTTCGGGTCAGTGAGAAGGTCTCGGCCGGTTCCGGTGTAGGCGTTAGTTCCTTGATCAAGGACGTAACCCCGATGGCAGATCTGCAAACAACGCGACGCATTCTGCTCAACCATGACAATCGAAACACCAGCACGATTGATCTTGTGGCAACGAACGAATACCTCATCCTGAAGTGCTGGTGACAACCCTGCAGAGGGCTCGTCAAGCAGCAACACTGAAGGATCAAGCATGAGCGCTCGGCCCATTGCCAACATCTGGCGTTCACCACCAGACAGCGACCCAGCTCTCTGGTCGCGACGGTCGATCAATTTGGGGAACATCTCCCCGACGACCTCAAGCCGCTCAGAAAAGCGAGAGGGGTCGATGAATGTTCCCATCTCGAGGTTCTCTTCGATGGTCAACGATGGGAACACATTGTTCGTTTGCGGCACATACCCAATGCCTCGGCTCACCAATGAGTGCGCCTTCATGTTGGTGATCTCCTCACCGCGGAGGCGAACGCTTCCCTTTCGAATATTGACAAGCCCGAACATCGCCTTGACGAGAGTCGATTTACCCGCACCGTTCGGGCCGACAATTCCGACCAATTCACCTTCAAACAGTTCGAGTGAGCAGTCGTTGAGAATGTTGATTCCTGGCAAGTAACCGGCATCAAGCCCATTGGCAACGAGAAGTGGCGTGTTCTCAGACATCAGTCAGCCTCCAAGTCAAGTGCAGAGTCATGGTGCGCACCGAGGTAGGCATCGATCACAGCCTGGTTGCTCGCGATTGATTCTGGAGGGCCTTCAGCAATGATTCTGCCCTCAGCCATAACAACCACCCAGTCGCTGATCTCTTGCACCATGTCCATGTCATGCTCAACGAACAGCACCGTCATCCCCTCGTCACGAAGGCCTTTGACATGGTCGAGCAATGACTGTTTCAGCGCTGGGTTCACGCCAGCCATTGGCTCGTCGAGCATGACCATATTTGGCTTCACCATCAGCGCTCGCGCCATCTCGAGCAGTTTCCGCTGGCCACCGGAGAGCGTTCCAGCGAACTCGTCACGCATGTGACTGAGTTTGAAACGCTCGAGGAGGGCATCGGCACGCTCAGTGATTTCTGCCTCTTGGCGACGCCAGAGGAACGGAAAAAGCGCCTTAAAGAACGATTCACCCGTCTGACCGGTTCCTCCGAGACACATATTGTCGATCACCGTCATCTTTGACAACGACTTCGTCAACTGGAAGGTTCGAACCATGCCGAGATTGGCGACCTTGTAGGCCGATACACCAGCGAGGTCATTGCCTTCGAACAGGCGGCTTCCGGTATCAGGCTCATCAAAGTTTGTGAGCAGGTTGAAGAATGTGGTCTTTCCAGCGCCATTCGGACCGATGAGCGCAGTAATCGCTCCACGCTGAACCTCAAGGTGGTCAACGTCGACAGCGACGAGCCCGCCAAACGCACGGCGAACGCCGTCAGCGACAAGAATTGGATCGTTCTTTGCAGCGCCCGGCTCGAAAGGGACGCCATCAAAGAGGTGCTGGGCGGTGGACGGTTCAGCGGTCATCGAGAGCCATCTCCTCTTTAGTTCCGAATATGCCCTGAGGCCGGTAAATCGCGAGCAGAATCAATCCGAGGCCAATAAGCATGAAACGAACCTGACCAACCTGCGTTCCATCCATCACCGATTCTGGGACGTAGCCATTTTCAACAAGCTGGCGGAGGAACACGTCGGTGAAGTTCAATATTCCGTAAAGGATCGCCGCTCCAGCAATCGGCCCGCCAACCTTTGCTGCACCACCAAGAATGAGCGCAACCCATGCAAAGAAGGTGACATCGGTGATGAAGTTTTGTGGCTGGGCTGACTGGGTTCCGATCGCTCGGAACATTCCACCAAGCGCCCCGAACATGCCACCAATCATGAGCGACTGCATCTTGAACCAGTAGGCATTCTTGCCGAGGCTTCGAGCTGCATCTTCATCTTCACGAATCGCACGCAACACACGGCCCCATGGGCTGCGCATGGTCATCCACACAATGAGCACGACGATCGACAGCACAATCCAGCCAATGAGCACCACCCACATCTGGTTACCGATGAACAGCCCGAAGAAATAGCGTTTCTGTTTATCGAATGGGTTGAAGTCGTAGAACGTATTTGCAAATGCCGTCAATCCATCAGATGAGCCAGTCCAGCGGTCGAGCGACGGCGAGCGAGCAATGATGCGGAACATCTCACTTGCCGCAATGGTCACGATCGCGAGATAGTCGGCTCGAAGTCGCAATGTCGGGACACCCATGATGAGCGCTAGCAACAACGGGAACACGACGATGCCAAGCAGAAGGCCCCACCAGAAGTTCAGACCGAGAGTGACCACCGCCATCGACAGGCCGTACGCACCAGCGGCCATGAATACTGCCTGACCAAAGTTCAACAGACCCGTGTATCCGTAGTGCATGTTGAGACCCATGGCGGCAAGCGAGAAGTAGATAAACGGCTCGCCGATGAACCCGCGGAACGAGTTCTGGATGATTGCTCCCCAATCCATTTACGGTCCTCCTATCCGATCCGCTCTCGCCGGCCGAAGAGTCCCTGAGGCCGAATCAGCAAAATAACGATCAGCATGAGAAGTGCTCCAACGTTCTTCATGTCCGTTGGGATGATCAATGTCGACAGCTGAATGAAAAGTCCCACAATGATGCTGCCAAACAAGGCTCCATATGCAGTTCCAAGACCGCCGAGTGTGACGCCCGCAAACATCAGCAGCAAGATCCGGAATCCCATCTCCCAGTTAATGGATTCGGTGAGGCCGAAGAGCACACCACCGAGGCCCGCCAATGCGCTACCGAAGATCCATACGAGCGAAATCACCCGTTCGACGTCGATTCCAGTGGACTCCGCGAGGTCTCTATTGTCAGAGACAGCACGCATTGCTTTACCCATACGAGTGAGCTGCAGTGCCGATGCGACACCGACGAGAACCGCAATCGAAATAATCATCAGAACCAAATCCTTTGGAGCAAGTCGGAACAGGCCAAGGTCCCACTGCTCTTGAATCTGGTAGTCACGCAGACGTTTGGCGCGACCTCCGAAGGTAAACAAAATCACGTATCTGAAGAAGATCGAGAAGCCGATCGACACCACGAGGGCAGCAACCAAACTGGCGCCACGTCGACGCATCGGACGCCACACCGTCCGATTAAAGAGTCCACCTACCCCACCGCAGATGACCACAACAATGATTGTCGCCGGAATAAGAGGGAGTTGAACCCCGAACACTCCAGCATTATTCAACAGGTACGCCATTACGGCACCGAACGTGACCGCTTCACCGTGAGCGAAGTTCGTCAGACCGGTGGTTCCATAGATCAATGACAGCCCGATCGCGCACATTGCGATGATGAGACCAAGCTTGAGGCCGTCAACAATGAGCTGAATGACCGTATTTCCACCGGCTGAGCTCTCTTCAGGCTCCCCTAGCGGGAACAACGTCGACTTGGACGACCCGTCAATCAACGTCACCTGAGCCGGATTTTTGTCGGGGTTGCGAAGCGCGACTCCGTCAGGGAGGGTTTCAACATCAAGCAGGATGTCGTAAGTGCCCTCAGGCACGACCATCGACCAAGCTCCGTCCTCGCCCGTCGTTGTTGATGCCACCTCAGCACCAGATTCATCGAAGGCCCGGAAGGTCACCGAGGGAACGCCGACGCGCTCACCCTCTTCGTTCTTCTGAACAAGACTTCCTTTGACTTCGCCGCCCTCTTCTTGAGCGGAGACCGGGCCATTTGAACCCAGACCTAGCAATACGAGAAATGCGACAACAACTGCCAACACACCTCGACGCGCACGCGCAAACGTTGCCACCAATTGAACACCACCCATCGGGGCGCAAGGCTATCTCGTAATCAGACCGAGGTCACCTATCTACGAGCAAACAAGCGAAGTTTCGCTAGGTCAGACCTTTATCACGATTGTTCCAGCCACCTTGTCGTGCCAGGTTTGACGGTCTTTGTCCCAGATCATCCAGAGGTAACCCAGATAAAAGATTTGCCCCGAAATGATGTTCCCGAACAATTCACGACCGAGCGCACGCCAGAAACCTGGGGGCAACCCGTCTGCAACTCGTACGACCTTGATTCCAACAATTTTTCGACCCCAGGTTTGACCTGTTTTACCTTCAGCCCTGACATAGATGAACATGACTGCCAACACACCGAGGACGATGAGTGCGACTCCTCCCGCCACCGACGAACCAGACGGCACCCCAGGCGGACAAATGAGGTCAGGTGAACCCACAACTGAGACACAGTTGTTGATAATCGGCATGAGGATCACGAGCACTCCCGCCACAACGGGAATCAACATTGCGAGTCCATAGAGCAGGAAGTCAAGGAGATATGCGCCAAGCCGCGCCCCAAAACCAGCGCGTCCCGAGACATCACTTGTCCACGACTGCTGCCCGCTGAACTGCGAAGCCACAGGTGGCGGAGGCGGAGGTGGTGGCGGCATGTCACTCATTACCCCGACAATAGTTTGTGTGACCGGGGCGGGTCGCCGAAATAACTTGATGAGAGGTCGCTGGTTTAGAGTCAACGCTGATGGAGATTTCCCAGGCGACGGTGCTCGATGTGCTTGATCTCTGCGGTGTCGCGGTATTCGCAGCCTCAGGAGCGGTGCTTGCCATCAGGCGCAAATTCGACGTTGTCGGCTTACTTACACTGGCGTTCGTTGCGGCTCTCGGCGGTGGGGTGCTGCGAGATCTCTTATTGGCACGGGAGGTGCCGGTCGCATTTGATGACCCCAGTTACGCAATTGTCGCCTTCATTACCGGACTCGCCGTGGTTCCAACTCGCAATCTCATCGAACGCGTGTGGCGCCCAGTTCTGGTTCTCGACGCGGCCGGGCTCGGTCTATTTGCTGTAACGGGTGCAACCCTTGCCGCCGAACAGGGACTTGCGGCAATCCCAGCGGTGATGGTCGGTGTGGTAACGGCAACCGGCGGAGGTGTCATCCGAGACGTGCTGGCGGGCGAGGCCCCTCAGGTATTCCAGCAAGATTCCGTGCTGTACGTCATCCCGGCGGCACTCGGAGCATCAGCAATTGTCATCGCTCACGGGCTCGGGGGGCTCAACCTTGGGGTCAGCATCTTCGCTGCACTCGCAGTCACGATTATTCGAGTCGCTGCACTTCACTTCGGGTGGCACGCTCCGCTTCCCCATCGCATATAAACAGCGGTCAAGCAGAATTCACACTCAAAGAGTGGGCACGACGGGACTCGAACCCGGGACCTCCACCGTGTCATGGTGGCGCTCTAACCAACTGAGCTACGCGCCCGTAGCAGAGAAGATGTTACCGGTTCAGCCGTCCCCGGCAACCGTCGGCGAAACGATGAGTCTCGTACTGATCTCATTTGCCATCAGCCGACCGTCACGGGTGAGCACCCAACGGCCATCAACAAGATCAACCAACCCTTGGAGCGCCTCACCATCAAGAGTTTGACGAGGCACGCCCTCACGAAGACGCAGCTGAAGTTCAAGGCGTTCAAACTCACGAGTCTCCGGTTCGAGGTCCTCTGATGCTGCCTCAACGCTTACGCCATCTCGAATCGATGAGATGTAACGATCCGGGGTGCGGACGTTCCACCAACGCCGACCATTCTCATGAGAATGTGCAGCGCATCCAAAGCCGCGGTAATTCTGCTGCCGCCAGTAGAGCAAGTTGTGGCGGCACTCGTGTCCTGGCAGAGCCCAATTTGAGACCTCGTAGTTTTCGAGGCCGGCCGCAGACAACATCTCATCTGCCACCACGTACTTGTCGGCCTGGTCGTCATCATCTGGGTGACGCTCATGCTGATCGGCAAGCGGGGTTCCTAGCTCAACCGTCAAGGCGTACGCCGAGATATGCGGCGGGTCATAATCGATGAGTTCTGCGAGGCACGATCTCCACTCATCAACCGACTCACCAGCTGTTCCATAGATGAGGTCAAGGTTGAACGATGTCATACCAACGGAGCGGATGCACTCAACCGCCGTATTCACATTCCGCACGTCATGGCTTCGGTCGAGGGATGCCAACACATGAGGGATGGTCGATTGCACGCCAAGACTGATTCGATTCACCCCTGCTGATTGGAACTCGCTAAGAAGGTCGACACTCACATCGTCGGGATTGCACTCGACGGTGACTTCTGCGCCCTCATGGCGCGGAATCGACGAAATAACTGCGCTGAGACGGTCAGGGGACACCAAACTTGGCGTTCCTCCTCCTACGAAAATGCTCGAGGCGACCGGCATACCGAGCGATACAGCATCTCGGATGTCCTGTTCGAGCGCGTCGAGATACTCGGACTCGAGATGATGTCGATCACTCCACGTCGCAAACGCGCAATAACCACAACGATGGACGCAAAACGGAATGTGTACATACACACCAAACGGCGCTGACAACCCGTTCACCTCCGTTGTGCAGCCATCAACGTCGCCGCGACAACTGCTGCCGTTTCGACTCGGAGGACTTGGTCAGATAGCGAGACCGACTCTTCAGCAGATGCGATTTCTGCATCGGACCATCCACCTTCTGGACCAATGGCAAGTGCGAGATCACCATGCCCGATGTTGCGCCCACCAGGTTCGGCGATTGCCATTTTGGGAAGAATCTCCTGTGTCGACACTGGCTCAAGAATCTCGCAATTCCACACGCGCCTCGATTGACCAATCGCACCCTCAGCAACTCGCCGCAGGCGTTCAAGGTGCTTATTCATTCGCTTCACATCCCACTTCACAACCGAGCGGTCGGCGGCGAGCAACTGAATACGGTCGACTCCAATTTCAACAAGTTTCTGCACCATCCATTCGAGTCGGTCACCTTTTGGTATCGCAACCGCAACTACGAGAAGGTTTCGTTCGCCCGAAATTCGAATGTCTCCAACACTCTCGAGCGCCTGGCCCGACCACTCGCACTCACGCCAGCTCCCGTGACCGTCCGTGACAGTCACTTTCTCGCCCGCTCGAAGTCGCAAGACCCGTTGAAGGTGATGCGTGACTTCATCACTCAGCACCGGAGCATGAAGATCAGCAGCCAACACGTGCGCCGAGGATCGACGGAGAGCCTCATCCATCAGAGCACCTACTCAGGAGAACGCTGACTTGATTCGCGAAAACAACCCGCCACCAGTGGAGCCAGTTATTTCACCACGGCCTTCAGCAAACTGCCTCAGCAACAGTTCTTCCGACTCAGACAACTTTGTCGGAACTTCGACATCAATGATGACCCGTAGGTCACCGCGGCCGCGACCCCTCAGTCGAGGCACGCCCCGGCCCTTCAACACGAATTGATGATGTGGCTGCGTCCCGGCAGGGATCGAGAACTCCTCATCCCCATCAAGCGTCGTCAATGTGAGCTCAGTGCCCAACGCCGCTTGGGCGATTGAAATTGGTACGTGTGTCACAAGATCGTTTTCGTCGCGTTCGTATCGATCGTGCGGGGCAACTCGAATATGCACGTAGAGATCACCGGGGGCTCCTCCCCTCGGTCCCGCGGCACCGCGCTGGGTCAAGCGAAGCGTTGCACCCGAATCGACCCCGGCTGGCACCTCAACCTGATATGTCCGCTCAACTGTGGTTCGGCCTTCACCACGACATGTTGCGCACGGAGTTGCAATGACCTCACCCAACCCGGAACAACGCGGACACGCAGTCGTTGTCATCATCTGGCCAAGCACACTTTGGCGCACCCGCCGAACTTGACCGGCGCCATTGCAGTCGGAGCATGTCACTGGCTGCGTTCCTTCTCCAGCACCCGATCCGCCGCAATCGTCGCAGCGTTGAGGGAGCCTCAGATCGACAGCAACCTCGGCACCAAAGACCGCCTGCTCAAATTCGAGGTCGAGCACGACCTCCATATCTTGCCCTCGAGGGGGACCCGATGGGCCGCTCCGACCTCCGCCACCACCGAATGGACTTGACCCACCGAAAAACGCGTCAAAGATGTCGCCAAGACCGCCGCCACCGAAGATGTCTTCAGCAGATGGACCACCAGAACCGCCGACTCCCGCCTCTCCAAACCGGTCATAGCGGGCACGCTGATCAGCGTCAGAGAGCACCTGATAGGCGACTGCAAGTTCTTTGAACCGATCTTCTGCCTGAGGATCGTCGGGGTTTGCGTCAGGGTGCAGGTCACGTGCCCGGCGTCGGTAGGCCTTCTTGATCTCATCAGCAGTTGCCGATCGATCAACACCAAGCAATTCGTAATAATCGGCCATGACTAAGAGCCTTCTCCAAGACGATCACCGAGTCGTTCACTCACGAGACCCACGGTAGCGAGGGCCTGCGGATAGTTCATTCGCGTCGGACCAAGCACCCCAACAGAACCAACATGCTCACCTTCAACAACGACAGGAGCAACAACGATTGAACACGCAGCGAGTGGCTCAACGCCGTGTTCACCACCGATGGCTACCGACATCCCTCGGTCAAGCACATCACGCACCAACGAGACGACGACGAATTGCTGCTCAAGAGTGTGAAGGATATTTCTTACGACCTCGACCGCATCGAATGATGCTGCAACAGAGGACGTACCCCCGACGTAGACGTGGTCGTCAGATGACACCTGAAACACTGCGTCGCGAGCCATTGCCGCAAGTGCAGCAACGGCGTTGTTCTCAACGCCGTCAATCGTCGTTACCTCGGAGAGCTTCTTGCCCACCAAGTTGTGAGCCAAGACCGATGCTGCCTCTGAAAGATGATCATCGTCGCATACGTCGGGCAGATCAATCGTCGAACTTTCGACCGCACCATTCGAAAAAACAACTACCACCGTTGCGTGTGTGGAACTCAACGGGACCAGTTGAACGCTTCGCACTTCTACTTCTGCTGGCGTCGGGCCCAACACGAGCGATGTGGAATTCGTGAGATTGGCGAGCAGATCAGATGTTTGGTGCAGCATTTCTTCAAGCCGGCCATGCGCCGCGGTGAAGAAATCGCCAATCTGGGCCGTTCGAGCCGAATCGAGCGGGCCGGGTGTTGTCAGGTTGTCGACAAAATATCGATATCCCTTATCGGTAGGAATACGACCAGCAGAAGTGTGAGGCTGAACCAGGAATCCTTCTTGTTCAAGATGTGCGAGTTCATTTCGAACCGTTGCAGACGACACGCCAACGCCAGGCGCGTCAACCACGTGGGAAGATCCCACTGGCTGCGCCGTCGCGATGTACTCCTGCACGACAGCGCTGAGAATTGCGGTCTTACGGTCGTCGAGCATCTAGCACTCAACGATACCGACTGCTAGCCAGCTCGCGCGGCTTCGTAGCGTCGCAACGCTTCCTTGCGTTCCGCACCGTGGTCAACCATCGGAGCCGGATATTGGTCAGTGCCTAGTTCTGGAATCCACCTCTGCTGATACTCCCTTAAGGGGTCGAAACGGTCAGCTTGAGCGGTCGGGTTAAACACTCGGAAGTAGGGAGCGGCATCTGTTCCGGTTCCGGCGGCCCACTGCCATCCGTGATTATTTGACGCGAGGTCACCATCGACAAGGTGTTTCATGAACCACTTTGCACCCCATTGCCATGGCAGATGCAGGTCTTTCACAAGGAAGCTTGCGACGATCATCCGAACGCGATTATGCATCCAGCCGGTCGCCAAAAGTTGACGCATCCCGGCATCGACGATCGGGAAGCCGGTCATCCCGTTGCACCACACAGCAAACCGTTCATGCGCTGCCCGGTCGGTATCAACAACAATTCCGTTGAGCTTCGTATCTAAGTTTGCCCACGCCGAGTCAGGACGCCTTGCGAGGACATCGGCATAAAAATCACGCCATGCAAGTTCACTCTCGAACGTGTCGTGATGCGATGACGAGGGGTCAAGGTCGTTGAGTAATCGTGCCGGGTGAATCACTCCGAATCGAAGCGCTGGGGAAAGCCGACTCGTCCCATCCTTCGCAGGCACGTCTCTCAGATCGCCGTATTCGTGAAGCGAGCCTTGTGAAAAGTTTTGCCAGCGGAAATTCACATTGGCCGAGCTGAGGTCTGTGAGTGAATTATCTGAGAGATCGCACTCAGGAGGGCTGATCGACTCGCTCTCAGCGTTGAGTGACACCCAGTTCGGATCACGTGGCGCGTCGGCGAGCACTGCCTCGCTGGACGACAGCACTGACTTCCAACGCCGACGAAACGGAGTGAACACGGCGTACGGAGTTCCATCATCTTTCAGCACTCCACCAGGCGCAACGAGATAATTCGAACCCGTTCCGATGAGTCTGCATCCCACTGCACGCAATGCCGTTGCGACCTCCGCATCACGCGCATGGCCGTATGGACCATAATCACGAGTGACGTGCACCTCGGTTGCACCGAGCGAGGTTGCAACGTCAACTAACACCTCAACAGGTTTTCCATGACGGATGACCAATGCTCCGTCGGTAGCCCTATCAAGATCAGCAAGCGCCGACGCTAAAGCTGCCTGCCGGGGCTCGCCAGCCTGGGCAAATGCGGGATCAACGATAAACAGCGGAAGTACCGGCCCTACTGACAATGCCCGAAGCAAAGCTTGATGGTCTTCGAGTCGCAGATCTCGCCTAAACCACAGAACAACTGGAGAAGCACTCACATCGACAGTGTTGACGGCGACGCCATCTCTCGCATTGTCGAGCGCGAAATCACCATGAATCTCAGCCACAACACACAGCCGAGAACAATTACTGCGCCGTAGAGCAATGACCACGTCAACCCAATCGAGTCACCGATCACACCGGTAATCGGCCCGCCGATGGGGTACGAACCCAAGAAGGCAACCGCACTGAACGCCAACACCCGGCCGCGCATTTCAGGAGGGCACATATCTTGGCTCCATGAGTTCATTGATGCGATGAACCCCGCTCCCCCCAGCCCCAACGGAATGGCGACAATCAACGCAACAGGGCCAGAGGTCGAGAACGCAAGGGCAACCCCCGAGCATCCGAGCAACAGCGCGTTTGCAGTCATCCAGCGCAACGTGACTTTCGGTCGACCCGCAGTCAACAGTGATCCGATCAGGCTTCCGAGACTCGTCGCAGTCATCACCCAGCCGAACCACATTCGGTTTCCCCACGCCGCGTCAGCAATTCGAGGCAACGCGACATTGTGGTTGTAGCCAAAGGTTGAGACGACGGTGTAGATCACAAACACAGGTCCAAAAAGAGGCGTTCTCGCAATGAACCGCACTGCTTCACGAATTGGTTGCCCGCCCTTCGCGACACGTGGGGGTTCGGTGACCTGGGATTGATCAATCGTCACAATCGAGAAAATGATTGCAGCAGATGTCACCGCGTTGATGACGAACATCCAGCCAACCCCGAGCGGACTGATCAGCAGTGCCGCAATTGCAGGACCAAAAATTCGTGAACCGGTCATCGTTGCGGTATTCAACGACATCACATTTGAAATCTCATCCTGAGCGACTAACTCGGTGAGGAATCCACGCCGGGAAGGATTGTCTAACGCCGACACAATGCCCAACATCAGGGTTGCTGCGTACACGACTCCGAGGGAGAGCGAGCCAGTGATGTGTGCAAGCGCAAGAAGAGCCGCTTGAACAGCCATCAACGATTGCGTAATGAGTACCACCCGGTGCCGACTGACCCGGTCAGAGAGAGAACCAGCCCATGCGCCAATCACCAGCAGCGGGCCGAATTGCAATGCCGTGAGGATGCCAATCGCTGTGGTCGATTCGGTGAGCCGGTCAACAACGACCGCAACCGTTGTGAACTGGACCCACGCACCAATCTGGGAAACCGCGAGTCCACCGAGGTATCGGCGCACGTTGTGATGACGTAACGACCGGAATGTCGTTGACTCAGCGGGGGACACGACTTAGTCGTCCAGCTTCAACGCAGAGATAAAGACATCGCCCGGCACCTCAACACGGCCGATTGCTTTCATCTTCTTCTTGCCTTCTTTTTGCTTTTCAAGAAGCTTGCGCTTTCGGGTGATGTCACCGCCATAACACTTCGCAAGAACGTCTTTACGCTTTGCCTTCACCGTTTCTCGGGAAATGACTTTTCCGCCGATTGCGGCCTGGATTGGAACATCGAACATTTGCCGCGGAATCAACTCTTTGAGTTTTTCGCACATCCGACGGCCGTAATGCTCTGCGTTATCGCGGTGAACGATGGTCGAGAACGCGTCTGCAGGAATGCCGTTGAGCAGCAAGTCGACTCGAACGAGGTTCGAAGGGTGGTACCCAACAAGCTCGTAATCAAGACTCGCGTAGCCCTGGCTACGGCTCTTCAACTGGTCGAAGAAGTCAACAACGACTTCAGCGAGTGGAATTTCGTAGACCAATTCGACTCGCTCGGGAGAGAGATACTCCATGCGCTTCATCTCACCACGGCGTGCCTGGCAAAGTTCCATGAGCGCCCCGGTGTATTCAGTTGGAGTGATAATCGACACCTTAAACACGGGTTCTTCAATGAAGTCGACCTGCTGCGGTGGTGGAAGTTCGGCTGGGTTATCAACAATGGCCACCTCGCCATCGGTTCGTGTCACTCTGTACTCAACCGAGGGAGCGGTTGCGATTAGGGCCAGCCCAAATTCGCGTTCAAGACGTTCTTTCACGATCTCCATGTGCAATAAGCCAAGGAATCCGCACCTAAATCCGAACCCAAGCGCACCCGACGACTCTGGGGTATACGTGATTGAGGCATCATTTAACTTGAGTTTCCCAAGGGCGTCACGCAAGTCTTCGAAGTCGTCACCATCAATTGGGAAGAGGCCGGAAAAGACCATCGGCTTCGGATCGCGGTATCCGGCAAGAGGCGTGGTTGCCCCCTTCGACGCAGTGGTCACCGTCTCACCTGAGCGAGCATCACCGACATCCTTAATGCCGGCGATGAGGTAACCAACTTCTCCAGGGCCGAGCTCTGAGACAGGAACTGTGGCAGGGCGTCTGACACCAATTTCAAGCGCCTCGTGCTGGGCGCCCGCCTGCATAAATTCCATTTTGGCACCGTTCTGCAAACGACCATTCATCACACGAACTGACGAGACCACGCCCCGGTACTGGTCAAACTGCGAATCGAAAATCAATGCCTGCAACGGTTC